>CAYWSR010000029.1:0-30238 GCA_964460385.1 uncultured Occallatibacter sp.
GACCCTGTCGCCCCGGTCTACGTCGACGGCAAACTCGCCACCACCCTGCGCGGCGACACCATCGTGGCCGACTTCAAGCAGATCCTCGACAAGTACGTCGAGTCCCACTACGGCCAGGGCGCGAAGAGCAAAGAACTCGTCGGCACACGTTAGCCGGAATGCCCCCAGTCATCCAAGTCTCTTCCGTCCGCAAGACCTACGGCCGCACAATCGCCGTCGACGAGGCATCCTTCGAAGTCAATCAGGGCGAAATCTTCGGACTCATCGGCCCCAACGGTGCGGGAAAAACCACCACAATGGAGTGCATCGAGGGCCTGCGCAAGCCCGACCGCGGCTCCATCGCGGTCCTCGGCCTCGATCCCTTTCGCCAGGTCTACAAGCTGCAGGACCGCATCGGTGTCCAGCTCCAGCAGGCCCAACTGCAGAAGCGCATCAAGGTCTGGGAAGCAATTGATCTCTGGGCATCGCTCTACAACAAAAAGCCCGCCGACGCCGAGCGCCTGCTCTCGCAACTCGGCCTCACCGAAAAGCGCAACACCTGGTTCATGAATCTCTCCGGCGGCCAGCGCCAGCGCCTCTTCATCGCTCTCGCGCTGATCAACGACCCCGAAGTGGTATTCCTTGACGAGCTCACCACCGGCCTCGATCCGCAGGCCCGCCGCGCCATCTGGGACCTTGTGCGCGACATCCGCAGCCGCGGCAAGACCGTGTTTCTTACCACTCACCTCATGGAAGAGGCCGAGCGCCTTTGCGACCGCGTTGCCATCATGGAGCACGGCCGCATTATCGACATCGACACACCCAATGGCCTCGTCGCCCGTCACTGCCCCGAGCGCACCGTTGTTCTCTCCACCTCCGCGCCGGTCGACTCTGATCTCTTTCGTGCCATCTCCAACATCGAATCCGTCGAATCCGAGGGCAATGAGTTCACCATTCGCGGCCGTGGCGACGATCTCGTTACCGCCGTCATCACTTGCCTCTCCGAACACCGCATCCGCGTCACCGATTTTCGCGCCATCCTCCCAAACCTCGAAGATGTCTTTATCAAACTAACCGGCCGCTCCATTCGCGAATAGGATCCTTCCTCATGCTCCGTGGCCTCGGCAAATTGACGTGGATTGAGATCAAGGTATTCATGCGCGAGCCCATGGGCGCATTCGGCACCATCGGTATTCCAGTCCTTTTGTATGTGATTCTTGGACACATATTGGGCTCCAAGCCGCCATCGTCTTCTTTCACCGCCGCCGGCTACACGGCGGTTCATCTTCCCGTGCTCGTCGCGCTTTTTATTTCCATCAACACCGTGCTCTCGCTCGTCACTATCATCTCCATCTATCGCGAGGGCGGCATCCTCAAGCGCCTCCGCGCCACTCCCCTGCGCCCCCAAACCATCCTCTCCGCCCACGTCATCGTCAAGCTTCTGCTCACTGCGGCAACACTAGCATTGATGTTTCTGGTAGGCCGACGCTACTCCGGCCCGGATGCCCCGGTACACCTTTTCTCTTTCACGCTTGCTCTCCTCGTCAGCACGCTCAGCATCCTCTCCATCGGCTTCCTCATCGCCAGCATCGTGCCCACGGCCCGCTTCGCACAGCCCATCGGCGCGGTAATTCTCTACCCCATGTTGGGAATCTCTGGTCTCTTCGTCCCCATTACTATGTTCCCCCCAGTGCTCCAGGCCGTGTGCCGCTTCAATCCCTTCACCTACGCTGTCAGCCTGCTCCAGGGAATCTGGGTTGGAGACTCGTGGCTCGCTCACACCGGCGACCTGGCCGCTCTCGCGCTTGTCTTCGTCGTTTGCACCGCTCTCTCTGCCCGAGTCTTTCGCTGGGAATAGCGCAACGGCCGTCCGTATGGCCTACGGTAACCTTCCCATCCTGCCCATATCGCGCTAGCATCCTCTTTCTTCCCCGGAAAGAAATTTGATGGCCCTGCACTTGTCTTTTTGCCTGTCTCTTCTGATCGAACTCTCCGCCCTGCACGCATTCGCAGCCCAGCCCAAGCCCTGCGTTCCCGCCGACCAGGCCTCCAAAATGCTCAACAAAGACGTTTGTGTTTCGGCGTATGTCTATGACGTGGTGCAACTTCCGGATGGCACTCGTTTCCTCGACGTCTGCTCGCCTCAAACCTCCGATGATGACTGCCGTTTCACCATCCTGAGCCCGTGGGAGGATCACGACCTGGTTGGAGAACTCAGAAAGTATCGCGACGTGGAAGTCAAGGTCCGCGGCATCGTCCAGCCCATGCATGGCCGCGCCGGCATGGTGCTCTCCCACGCCCGTCAGTTTCGAGGCGGCCCGCCCCGATTCAAACCCAACCCCCTGCTTGCCCGCGGCTTCAACGCTGAAGAAGATCGCCCGCCCATTCGCGATCCGAACCTGCGCACGCAAGGCAGCGCCCGCACCTTCATGAACACCCGCAACCAGGAGCCGATGCCCGCAAAATAGCGCTCTCAGCCCCAGCGATTCCACCGCAGGCAGCCCTGCCTCAATTCCTTCAGCGGATATAACGTTCCGCGCCACACCACTCCGCCGCGCCAGAGCGTCAGTACCGCTGACCGCCCCAACGCCCAGGCAACCACAAGAATGCATGGTGCATAAAGCAACGAAGCAATTGGCGAAATCCCGCTCAGCTTCCTCGTTCCGATCATCGTCAACGTGATGCCCACATAGCTAATCAATCCAGCGGCAAGCCCCCACCCACCCAGGAACATGGCTGCCAGCGGGATCACCGCTTGAATCAAGAGCGCCAGCACCGCCGCTACTGCCACCCGCAACCTATAACGAAAACCTGCAAAGCCGTTCTTCTCCATATTTCCAACGATTCCAAGAAACCCCCTCATCCACCGAATCTTTACCAGTCCTGGCCCAAGGGCAACGCTCGATCTGTAGCCCGCCCCCTTCACCAGAAACCCCAGGCTCACATCCTCCACAACCTCCATCCGCATCCGTTTCACGCCACCGACTGCGTCCAAAGTCTCCCGCCGAATCAGCGTGAATCCCCCCACCCCCAGCGCATCCTTCGATCCCGCATCTTTCACCTTCCACAGCCGCACTGCCCATTGCGCAAGCGCCTGGATCGCCCCGTGCATTGCGCCCTCTCCAATCCCGTCCCAAAGCAGCGTCGGAATCAGAACCAGATGGTCGGTCCCCACTGACATGGCATGTCGCAGCGCCAATCCCAGCACCGCTGGCGAGAAGGTCACATCTCCATCGGTCATCAGAACCCACGGCGCGCGTGACCTCTCAACGCCCAGATACAGCGCATAAGTTTTGCCTAGCCATCCGGAGGCCAACTCATGGTTGTGGATCACTTCAATCTCATGAGTTCCGCCACGCGCCCCTGCCGCAACAACATCCATCCGCTCGCCGGTCCTATCGGTCGAGCGGTCGTTCACGGCCACAATCTGCAGATTGATCCCGGTTGAGGCAAGCAGCGACCGCAACGTCGCCTCGATAGCTTCTTCTTCGTTGCAGGCGGGCACAACAACCGTCAGGTCTGGCCTTCCACTTGCTTCAAGTTCCGCCAGGTCTGTCGCGTCGATCCGAGTGAGATCTGGCAGCGTTGCCATCCCAACTATTCCAGTGACTCCCTGAAACATCCAGCACAACGCAAGCAGCCAACTCAGAACCAGAATTGAACCAAGTGCAATGTGCCAAGCAACCATACAGCCAGTATCGCCGACGCCCCAGTCCGCTCGCTGTGATCTCCAAACTCTCGCATCACGGAATGACACCGCCCACACTCTACACCCCACACCCTAGACCCTAGGCCCCACCCCATCATCCAGCTGCGGCGCAAACCGTGCGCCCACGCGCAAGATCACGCCCGAAAGCACAAGAAAGATCAGCGTTGTCCCCAGCGCAAAGCGCAGATTCGTCCGGTCCGAGATCGCGCCGATAATCTGCGGCGAAAACGTGTCCCCGAAGGCGTGAATGATGAACAAGTTCAACGAAATCGCCGTCGCCCGCACCGGCGCCGAAACCGAGTTCACAATCGCTGCATTGAGCGGGCCCGTGTTCAGGAAGAGAAAGAACTCCGTCACAAAAAGCACCGGCACCGCCCACGCGCGCGGCCCAAAGAACAGCAGAGCGCCGCAGGGCAGAGTCAGTGCCACGCTCCAGAAGCTCAGCAGATACAGCGCACGGTGATTCGTCCGCAGCCACCGCTGCGCCAGCCATCCGCCCACGGCAGTCCCGGCGATCCCGTCCACCACCGTCACCAACCCAACCACAAAGCTCGAGTGCGTCACCGTCATCCCCGCCGTGCGCCGCAGATACTCCGGAATCCAACTCGAAATCCCGCCCATCGCAAAGGTCAGCATCGCCAGCCCGAAGGTCCCGGTCAAAAATGCCGGGTTCTTGAACAATCCCCAAAAAGTGCTGCGATTGGCCGTAGCCCTCACAAGGTCGCTGGCTCCGCGCTCCGGCTCCCGCCCCAGCCACCAGTAAAGCGCTGCGATCACCAGCCCCGGAATGGCGCAAACAAAGAACGGCGCCCTCCAACCCCACAGCGAGCCCATCTTCCCACCCGCCATGTAACCCAGCGCTGCGCCCACCGGGATCGCAATGTAAAAAATTGAGAGAATGCGATTGCGCTCGCGCTCCGGGTAGAAGTCCGCCAGCACAGCCGGCGCAAAGATCCCGAATGTTGCCTCGCCCACGCCCACCAGTGCATGACGAATGTAGAGTGTCCAGTAGTTGTGCACCCACGCCGTGCCCAGCGTCGCCACGCTCCACAGCACTGCACCCGCGATAATCAGCGGTTTGCGCCGAATGTGGTCGCCCAGCCACCCGGTCAGCGGGGCCGCAAGCATGTAAACAACAAAGAGAGCAGTCGTCAGCGCGCCCATCTGCTGGTCGGTCGCGTGAAACTCGCTTTTGATCAGCGAGACTTCGCCCGGCAGAATGTATCGGTCAATGTAGTTCAGCAGGTTGAGCCCGATCAGAAGCACCAGTGTGATTACCGCCGGACTGACCCGCGCCCTCGATTCTGCGTTCCTGTCCTGCAATCCAGTTGGCCCTCACTCTTCCAGAGAGCCTCATGAATATCACACTCGGCTTGCACTATTCGCGGCGCGCGCACCCGACGAACCACCCCTAGCTCGAAGCCCCCACTCGTGGCCTCGTCCCCCGCGTCGCCAGCCACAGCGAAATCGCGATGCAAACCGGTATCATTTGTGTCGCAATCGGAATCACCAGGTCCCGCATCGTGTTCACTTCCTTGAACTGAAAGACCTGCTGCGCTGCATGGTTGAAGGGCGGATTCATGTGCACCAGCGCCTCCGCCACTATTCCAACAACGATGCCAGCAACAAAGAGCATCACCGCCGATGACCGCCGCCGCACAAGCTGGACCGCCGATGCCAGCACCAGCGCGCCCGCCAGGAACCCCGACACTATGTACCAGTCAGGCACAAGCTGAAGCAGCGGAATAAATCGATGGTAGTCATCGCCCGGCGTCTGTGCGCCCATCACTCCGAGCACTCCTGTCGCTCCGAGCCGCCAGGCCAGCGACATCGTCTGCGCAAACACAGCCTGCATCACCTCAAAAAGCAGCGGCAGCAGCAATAGCACACGCACCGGCGCCGATCCAAAGACCGCGGTTGCTAATTCGAGATACGCCGTCATCACGCCTCCCATGGCCCAACGCAAAGCCGTTCCATCGTCCTCAATGTGATTCAGCTCGTTTCCCATCCCTGCAGCCCAGAACGCACGGCTCTCCGGCATCACCATGCGGGCGTGGCTCACCAGCATCCACGAAATCTTGCGCGCACGACTCATGCCAGTACCGCTCCCTTCACGAAACCTTTCGTCTGCTCGATCCCTTCCGCCGATTGCTCCGTTGCCAGCGCCGCGCCCTCTTCGGTCAGCCGGTACTCATGCCGCGGAGGCCGCCCCTCACGCTCCGGCTCGGTCCATCTTGCCTCCAGCCAGCCCTGGTCGCTCAGCCGCATCAGCAGAGGATAGAGCGTTCCCGACTTCAGCCCTGTCTGCTGCGAGAGCTCATAACCGTGCCGCCATCGCCCAGCATCGGTTGCCAGCGCTGCCAGAAGTTGCCTTGTCTGCCTCGAATTGCGGGGTTTCCGGCTCATGAATTAAACTCTACATATATAGATTTAATTTGTCAATCTCTAATTGATCCATCTAAGACCAGCAGAATCAGGGCCGTGGCCACTTCGCCTCGACCGTCGTCCCGATTCCTCCACGCGGCCTGAAGACCCCCTTAACCACCGCCCAGACCGGGTCGCACGCCTTCACCACGTCTTCCAACACCTGGTTCACAATGTTCTCCTGGAAAATCCCCAGGTTGCGGTAGCAAAAGAGATACCCCTTCAGCGACTTCAGCTCCAGGCAGCGCTCGCGCGGCATGTAGCGGATCGTCAGCACCCCAAAGTCAGGCAGCCCAGTCTTAGGGCAGACCGAGGTCAGCTCCGGGTCATCAATCAGAATCTCGTAGCCGGGAAACTGGTTTTCCCAGGTCTCAATCGGCGGGAACTTGAAGTCCAGTCCTGCCTTTGCGTGCTCATCGGTGTAGCGCGGCTCCAATGCCATGCCTGAATTGTATCCGGCCAGTACCCGCCAACCGATTGGCGCAAGGGGAGCTTATCGACCTGATCAACTCTCGTAACGAGCAAAGGTCATTCCAACCTCTCCGCATTTTTCCCGCGCCCTCGAGCCGCTCTTCGAGTCTTATATACTGACCTTGGTACGAGATGAATGGCTGAAGAGAGAAAGAATACCCTCCGGCTCTGGTTCTGGAGAAGCTCCGCGGTTCTGTTGGTCTTAGTCTTCTTTGTGGCTCGTTACTTTTTGCGGGACCAATTGCCGGTCCGCGAGGTACGCGTTGGCCACCAGGAAGTACTGAACACCGTCAGCGCGAACGGCCGCGTAGAGCCGCTGGCCAACTACGAGATCCACAGTCCAATCTCCGCAAGCGTCAAGGCGGTTTACGTCACTGAGGGAGAACAGATTCCGGCAGGCAAGCTACTGCTTCAACTCGACGACGTGCAGGCCCGTTCACGTGTCGCCTCCGCGGAAAGCGCCGTAAAGGGGGCCCAGGCCGGCCTCGATGCAGCCCTGCACAACGGAACTCTTCAGGAGCGCCAGGCTTCGACCGCCGATATTGCCCGCGCACGCATCCAGCGCGACCAGGCCCAGCACGACCTCGACGCTCTCACCCAGCTCAAGGCGGCTGGCGCAGCCTCCGGGGCGGAGGTTGCCGGTGCCCAGCAGAGGCTCGATTCAACGCAAGCTGCTCTCCACGCGGCCGAGCAGGGCGCCCAAACCCACTACACCTCAGTCGAGGTCGACCGCGCCCGCGCTCAGCTTGCTGACGCCGAGTCCGCTCTCGCCGCCGCCAACGAGGTCCTTGCCCAGGCCGCTCCGCGCTCGCCCATCGCCGGGACCGTCTACAGCATTTCTACAAGCCGGACCGAATTTGCCGAAGAGGGTAAGACCCTCATGGAGATTGCCGACCTGAGCCACGAGCGCATCCGCGCCTACTTTGACGAGCCCTCCATCGGCCAGCTTGCTGTCGGCCAGAAGATCCAAATCCAATGGAACGCCAAGCCGGGCCACTCGTGGGATGGTCACATCGTCCAAACCCCCACCACCATCATCGCCTATGGCACGCGCAACGTCGGCGAAGTCCTCGTCGCCATTGACAGTCCTGCCTCCGAGCTGCTGCCCGACACCAACGTCACGGTCACCGTGACCACCTCAAGCGAGCCCAACACGCTCGCCGTGCCGCGCGAGGCGCTGCACTCGGAGAATGGCAAGCCCTACGTCTTCAAGGTCGTCAACGGCCAGCTCGTCCGCACGGCCGTAACGATAGGAACCCCGAACCTGAACCTCGCTCCCATTCTCTCCGGCCTGCAGGAAGGCGACTACGTGGCCACCGGCACCACCAATGGACTCCCCTTGCAGGAGGGCGTGCCCATCAAGGTCGTGCGGTGATCGGGCTGCGATCCGCATCTGCGCGCCGACCCTCCGCTGTGCTGGCGACTGCTGTTCTCACGGCATTTTCGATGTCGGCTTCCGTTCTCGCTGCCCGAGCAATCGCTGTTTCGTCTGGCGGACACGACCCGCTCGCTGAGGTGAACCGGTCTCTTCAGTCCGGCGAGGCCGACAAGGCCCTTGCGCTGCTTGGCTCTCCGCCTTTGTCCGGAATCGACCAGGCCCTGGCCCACAATCTCGCCTGCCGCGTACGCCTCACTCTCGAGCAGTGGGACGCCGCCGTCAACGAGTGCGATCAGGCCGTGCGCCTCGCCGCCAACAACTCCGACTTTCACCTTTGGCTCGCTCGGGCAATTGGCCAGAAGGCTGGCCACGCCAACTTTCTCAACGCCTTCAGCCTCGCCCGCAAAGCACGTGCAGAGTTCGAAGAGTCCGTCCGCCTCAATCCGCGCAACGCCGACGCCCTTGCTGACCTGGGCGAGTTCTATCGGCAGGCGCCCGGTGTCGTCGGCGGCGGCATCGACAAGGCGCAGACCATCGCCGCCCAACTCGACAAGGTTGATCCATCCCGTGCCCATCACCTGCGCGCCGCCATCGCCGAAGGGCAAAAGGACTTCTCCGCCGCCGAGCGCGAGTTCAAGCAGGCCATCGCCTCCAGTCCGCATCCGGCCCTCGAGTGGACCAGCCTCGCCAGCTTCTACAGGCGTCAAAAGCGCTTCAACGAAATGGAGAGCGCCGTCCACAGCGCACAATCCGCGGCCGCGCGCGACCGCCACGCCGCTGTGGCCCTCTTTGACGGAGCCAGCGTACTCATTGAGGCCAATCGCAACCCCACACTTGCCGCAAAGATGCTCAACGATTACCTGGCCAGCCCGGACAAGACAGAAGACGCTCCAGCCTTTCTCGCTCATCTGCGTCTCGCGCATCTCGAATCTCAACTTGGCGACACAGCCGGCGCCGCACGCGAACGCGCCACCGCCCTCGCCCTAGCGCACGACTATAAGCCGGCAAAGGAATAAGCGGACGTATCACACCATGACAGCCAACACCTCGCAAAACGCGCGCCGCTCCCGCATTCCGGCCCTTTTTGGGCTCGGGATGCTTCTTGCTGCGCCTAACCTCGCTCCCGCGCAGGTCTCGCTTGCCACGGTCGTCGATCTCGCCCAGCGCAACTCAACAGCAGTTCGCCTCGCCGCCGCTGACGTTCAGAAGGCCCAGGCCGCCCTCGACCAGACCGAACTCGTCTACATACCCACTCTGACCATCGGTTCCCAGGTTGGATACTCCCATGGCTTCCCCACCGGACAGCCCTCAGTCGCCAGCGCCAATATGCAGTCGCTGGTGTTCAGTGCTTCGCAACGACAGTACACCAAGGCCGCTCGCGCCGGTGTCCTGGCCGCCAACCTCTCGCTCAAAGACGCTCGCGAACAAGTCGCTCTCGATGTGTCCACTGCCTATATTGAAATGGACACGGTCGGCACCGAGCTAGCCGCTTCCCGTCAACAGGAAGACTTCGCTGCGAACCTCGTCCGCATCGAAACGGATCGTACCGCAGCTGGCGTCGACTCCAGTCTCGATCTGCTGCAGTCCCAACTCACTGCGGCCCAGCTCCGGCTCAAGCGCCTCCATCTCGAGGCGCGCGCCGCCACCCTCGCAAAACAGATTGCCGTACTCACCGGAATGCCGGTCGGCTCCATTACGCCCGATCACACGAGCATCCCCGAGATTCCCGCGATCACTGCCGATAAGCCCGCAAGATTGACTCCCGGCCTCGATTCTGCCTCTGCGTTGGCACAATCCAAGCAACTCAAGGCCCGCGGCGACCAACTCGCCACCAATCACCTCCAGATCGGCTTTGGCGCCATCTACAACTACGACTCTGACGAACTCAACAGCTACTCCACCTACTACAAAAACTTCACGCCAAACAACGTCAGCTTCGGCCTCCAGATCCAGTTTCCGCTCTTCGATCTCGCGCGCCACTCCGTGGCAAAGCAGTCCGCGGCCGACGCTCTTCGTGCCAAGGTCGAAGCCGAGCAGGCCCGCGACCAGAACGACCTGCAGATAGCCTCGCTGACCGGCAACCTTCACGAACTCGACGCTCAGGCCGAGGTCGCCAGCCTCAAGCAGCAGATAGCTGCCGAGCAGTTGAAGGCCGTCCTCACCCAGCTCGAGCTGGGCAACGGAACCTCCTCAGGCCCAAGTGCTCAGCCCCAGCCCAGCCCAAAGAGCGAGCAGCTGGCCCGCATCGACGAACGTCAGAAGTTCGAGGACGCGCTCGACGCATCCTTCGATCTGGCCAAAGCCCGGCTCGGCCTCCTCCGCGCTCTCGGCCACATGGAAGACTGGCTTAACGAATTGCACGCAAAATAGCTGGGAGCGGGCGGGAGCTGGGCCTCAATCCTCGCCAGGGTTTCATTGGGGCTCTGGAACTTGATGACCGTTGGCAGCCCTCATTTCGAATCTTCAATGGGGTGCATGCCGGTTTCCAGGACTTCATCGCGCCCGGCGGCGATGCCCTCGATGGTGGGCTTGGCTACAATGTCGGGGACGATGCCGACACGTTGGGTGGGGCGATGATCCGGATAGAAGACGCCGAGGCCGCTGATCATGGTGTTGATTTGACCGGGCAGCGGAATGGACGAGACGTTTCCGTCGGCGCCGGCCGTCGTGCTGCCCACAACCACGGAGTTGGGCATCGCCCGCAGGGCCATCGCCGTGTATTCAGCCTGACTTTGGGTTGTCTCATCCACAAGGATGACGACTTTCCCGCCGTAGTGAACGGAGCCGGGCTTGATCAGCGGGCCGTCGCCGTAGTGGAATGCTCCGGGATTGGCAAGATCGGCGTAGCTAAAGGCGACGAAGGGCGTGGGTTTGGTGGCAAGGTAAGCGCCCATGGCAAACGGCATAAAGTCTGACGGATAGTTGCGGATGTCCACGATCAAGCCTTTTGTGTTCTTCGCCTTCTCAAAGTAATCGGGCAGGTCGGCGTGCTTGATGCTCGAGAGCTTGATGTAGGCGATCTCCGGCGAGAGCAGTCGAAAGGTCTCCCCTGGCTGATCGTGCGTGACAGGCGCGTATTTCCACTGGGTTCGGGCGGTCGTCACCTGCATGGAGTGCCCGCCGCGCGTGATCTCTGCCGAGACCGGACCACAGGCGCCATGGGTAAGAAAAGCCGCCAGATCGCGTCGACGTGCAGCCTCGTTCGAGTCCGCGTAGTACACGGCCCATTTGTCGATGAGAGATTGGATCGGCGTGCCGTCGAGTTTTTCGAGAATGTCCCCGGGCTTGAAGGCGCTGTCCACAGTGTCCGCCCTGTAAACGACCGGCTTGTCTCCGATGAACCGCAGCGTGACCGGAATTGCGCAGTCTCCGGCGGGTGGGCGAGCGGCCAGCGAACCCCAAAGGTTAGCGTGTGTGTCGTTGGCATTGGCGACGAGTTCGAAGAGCGCGAGCTGATATGCGGTTTTGTCTTTCGCAAGGGCGAGTTTCGGGATGAAATCGGCGAGCACTGCGGGCCAGTCCTGGCCGGCGACGTCGCGATCGGGTGCCCAATACTGCGTTATGTTCCACCAGCGAAACAACGCCAGAAGCTGATATCCGGAGTCGGGGAAGGCGATTTGCGCATACTCAACCTCGTGATCGAAGCTCGGGTTTGCGACGATGTCGAAGCTGTGAGCCGTGGAGACGTAGAATTGCTTTCCCGTTCGGTTGGCCGCGATAGATTCCAGGCGCTCGCTGAGAGGTCTTCCAAGCATTCCACGGTCGTGAATCCATTCGAGCGCGGGCTTGATGCTAAGGTCGCCTGTTAGCCCTGCAACGCATGGACTGCACTTCTGTACCGGCCCGAGCGTGTCAATCCAGGCGAGAATCGCATCGTCGGCATGTGCGCGGTCGGGCGCAGCGAGAATAGCAGGCATGACCCGGAAAAGGTCGAAATCCCACCGCCGTTGGCCCGAGGTTACGGCGGGGTGATGGTATTTGAGAAACCCCCAAACCCGGGCAAGCGTGACCAGGTTGGCGACCTGCACGGATGTAAGGTCTTTGACTACGACGTGAGAGCTCGAACAGAACTCCTGGCCTGCGGGCAAGCCGGGTTTGACGGGCGCCGCCACAGCGTCTGCAATCGGCTTGCCATCCACCAGCAACTCCAGATCGTCGGCCCACAACGTGCCCGTTCCAGCGACAATCACGCCGAAGTAAAGCTGCTCGGCATCTGGATTGATTGGAAGTGTGATGCGGTATTGCCCCCAATCGCGCGTGCCTTTCACCCGTTGCGAATCCATGTTTTCGAGCGAGAGAATTTGGCAGTCACCATCTTGCCGCAGCCACAACGCTGCATTCCCAGAGACATCCTTGAGCCGCAAGTCCCCGCGAAGCTCGACCGTACCCCCTTGAAAATCCACGGGGAGCTTCCGCGTGATGACGGAAAAAGTGCCCGCGGATTGGGCGTCGCGCTGCAGGCGTACTGACCACTTGCCGGTGTGGACGATGCTATCGTCCGCGGTAACCGTCCCCGGTGGATTCGCATACCAACCGGTAAGGGCCGCGCTGGTTTGATCTTCGAATCCCAGAGACTGCTGAACGGTGGCGCGTGAAACAGAGGTTTGAGCAAGAACCGGTGCACCAGCGGCAAGAAAGAGCGCAGCAAGAATGGCTATCTTCATGACGAACCAAAGACTCCTTGATGTGGACTCTGAAGTATAGGACAGGGACCGGATCGATCTGGTGAGCGCTAAACTCCGACTATCCCCATATCGCGTCTTCATGGGTATCAACCGTCCTTTCAGATGGATACAGACGGGAGTCGCGAGGTTCAGATGAGCAGGCTGCTCTTTCAAGCACCCATCGCCCCCGAAATTGAACCAAAACAGTCCAGAAAACCGTCAAAATGTTAGAATTGATGAGATGCCAATGCCCCTGAAAACAATCTTTCTGAATCCGCCTTCATTCGAGAACTTCGACGGTGGCGCGAGCTCGCGCTGGCCCGCAACCCGCGAGATCGAGTCCTACTGGTACCCAGTCTGGCTCACCTATCCCGCCGGCATGCTCGAGGGCTCCCGCGTCCTCGATGCGCCGCCCCACCACGTCTCTGCTGACGAGACCATTAAGATCTGCAAGAGCTACGAGTTTCTCGTTCTCTTTACCTCGACGGTAGGCTGGGAGGGCGACCAGCGCCTCGCCGAGGCCATCAAGGCTGCCAACCCCTCCATCCGCATCGCATTTGTCGGCCCGCCGGTCACCACCGACCCCGACCGCGCTCTCAACGAGTGCTCCGTCCTCGACTTTATTTGCCGCCGCGAGTTCGACTTCTCCGTCGTCGAGTTCGCTCAAGGCAAGCCCCTTAGCGAGATCCTCGGCATCAGCTACAAGCTCGACGGCAAGATCGTCCACAATCCCGATCGTCCGCAGGCCGAAGACCTGGACGCGATGCCCTGGGCCACCAAGATCTACAAGCGCGACATGGACGTCACGCGTTACAACGTGCCGTTCCTGCTGCACCCCTACATCGCGCTCTACTCCACGCGCGGCTGTCCCGCGCAGTGCACCTTCTGCCTCTGGCCGCAGACCCTCTCCGGCCACGCCTGGCGCAAGCGCTCCACCGATGACGTTGCGGCCGAGCTCAAGTGGGCAAAAGAGAACTTCCCCGAGGTAAAGGAGTTCTTTTTCGACGACGACACCTTCAACATCCAGAAGGTCCGCACCATTGAACTTTGTGAAAAGTTGAAGCCGCTCAATCTCACCTGGTCTTGCACCTCGCGCGTCACCACGGACTACGACACGCTGAAGGCCATGCGCGAGGCCGGCTGCCGCCTGCTCATCGTCGGCTTCGAGTCCGGCGATCCGCAGATCCTTAAGAACATCAAGAAGGGCGCAACCGTGGAGCGCGCGCGCGACTTCGCCCGCGACTGCCACAAACTCGGCCTCACCATCCACGCCGACTTCATTCTTGGCCTGCCCGGCGAGACCAGAGAGTCCATCCGCAACACCATCAACTTCGCCAAGAAGCTCGACTGCGAAACCATCCAGGTCTCGGTCGCCCACGCCTACCCCGGCACCGAGTTCTACGACTACGCAAAGGCCAACGGCTTCATCACCAACGAGCGCATGGAGGATGGCGGCGGCCACCAGATGGCCCACATCGAATATCCCGGTCTGCCCACCGACTACGTGATGGAAATGGTGCACAAGTTCTACGATGAGTACTATTTCCGCCCCAAGGCTGCATTCCGCGTGGTCTGGAAGGCCTTCGTCAACCGCGATGTTCCTCGCCTCTACGTCGAAGCTAAGGCCTTCCTCAAGCTGCGCGCCCAGCGCAACAGGATGGTCAAGGAAACACGCAGCCACAAGGCCGATCCGCAAACCCCAATCAAGGCCGGCGCCTAACCGGCATTGCAATCCCTCGAAGGCGGGTGCCCCGGCGTCCGCCGTTTCCTTTTGCGCTTCACTTTCCAATCCTCACGCCAGAACCGTAAACTCTAGACAGCGGCAATGTTAACCAGATGCTTAGCAACCGGCTACGGTGTTAATCCCTGGTCCCCGGTCCCTTGGCCCCTAGTCCCTAAAAGAATGTCCCACCGTCTCAAGCCCGATCAATACCTGGTGCTCCTCGCCGTGATGGTCTGCGCCCCTCTGGGTGATTCCTGTCTTAAGCGCGGGATGGCGCTGCTTCCATCCATCTCTCTGACCCACCCCGGCGCGCTCATCGCTGCCGTCTTCACCCCCTGGATCGCGCTCGGCATCGCCCTGCTCATCTGTTTCTTCGCCAGCTACCTCACTGCGCTCTCCTGGGCTGACCTCACCTTCGTCCTTCCCGCAACCGCCTTTGGCAACGTCGTCATCGAGCTCATCTCCTACTTCTGGCTCCACGAACACGTCTCGTGGCAGCGCTGGGTCGGCGTCTTCCTCATCACGGCAGCCGTCGGCTTCGTCGCTCAGGGCCCATCGCTCACCACACATCCCGATCAGCTCCCCGACCAGCGCCAAGCCGCTATCCCCTCGGCAACGGAGGCTTTATGACCGGCTCCTTTGCTGCCACGGGCCCACTCGCCGCTACGGGTATGATCGCAGCCATCGTCCTCACTTCCACTGCAGGCGAAGTCCTCACCGCCGCCGCCATGAAGTCCATCGGCGACCTCGACGTCATCCGCGCCGCCGCCGGCCTGCCCGGAGCCATCCGCGCCGTCCTCAGTTCCCCGCTCTTCTTCGCCGGAGTCTTCTTCCTCGCTCTCGCCTTCTTCTCCCTGCTCTTCGCCCTCAACCACCTCAATCTTTCGCTCGTCGGCCCCGCCGCCGCCTCGCTCACCGTCATCACCAACTCCGTCGCCGCCAAGCTCTTCCTGAAAGAAAACGTCGACCGACGCCGCTGGACCGCCGCCGCCCTCATCTGCATCGGCGTCTACCTCCTTGCCCACTGACCCGGTGCTGCCCCTCTCCGCACACCGCATGACGCTCGGCGCACTCCGTTCTTCACACTTTCCGCTCCTCCAAAAATGCTGTCATCCTGAGCGAAGTTTGGCGCGTCTCTGGCGACAAACGAAGTCGAAGATTCTGCGGTTGCTTTTCGTTTCCTTCTTGGCTTTTCTCAAACCCTGCTAAACTCCCCTTGGTTCATTTCTAAGTATGAACGCCACTTCAATCGTCGATCGGGTGATCAACCCTCGGAGCCCCTGGAAGCTCCCCAGGGCGAATTACCGCCCTTGGCGGCCCAACTACGCGCGGTCGGCCGATTACATCAGAGCCCTTTTCGCCCGCGCCCACTCTGGCGAAGCCCTCGCTGAGTGCGAAGTGGCATGCTACTTCGAATATGGTTGCAAGGACCTGGCAGGAAGAATCTTCGTCAGGCGCTCGCTGCGGAACCAAGTGGAATGGACCGTTCGCTCCGCACGACACGGGGATTCGGCTGCGCAGATGGCGCTCGCCGCTCAGTTGGAGAAAGGGCGAGGTATGGAGAGAGATCCAATTCAAGCGCTCCGCTGGCTCAAAAAGGCGGCTCGCGCCGGCGACGGCTCCGCCGCAAACAACATCGCCATAACGTATCGCGAGTACGGTAACCTCCGTCGGGCCGTTAATTGGTTCCGCGCATCCATCGCCTTAGGAGATGATGAGACCCGCATACAACTCGGTGTTCACCAGTACTGGGGAATTGGTGTCCGCGCCGATCAATGCGCGGCCGTCTCCGGCTTCAAAAAGGCATCGAAGGCAAAATTCATCACTGAGGCCGGACGCGACGACGCCTACTTCTATCTCGGAGTAGCCTACCTTGAAGGCAAAGGCGTTCGACAATCAGCGTCGAAAGCGCGCAAGATGCTCGAGCGAGCAAACCGCGACAACGACCATCCGGCCGCGGCCAAACTTCTCAAACTGCTCGACAGCAACGCCCAATAGTCCTTGAGCTGACTTGCTGACCCGCTGACTTGCTGACTCGCTGTCTCCTCGGTTGCATTTCCTCCCACAAGCCGCGAAAATCCAAACTATGCCCGACCTCGAATCTTCCCCACCATCGTCCCTCACCGAAGCCGCTGAATTATTCGCCGAATACCTCGCCACCAACACCTATCCCACCCAAATCCGCTGGATCACCCCAGATCAGATCTTTCAAGGCGATGACGGCACCTACCTGGTCCACGCCGTCAGCCCCGAAGCCGCTCTCGCCGAGGCAAAAAAACTCTACGCCGCCGGCCTCAACACCGGCTTTGGGATCCTTCTCCAGGCCCTCTGCGCCACCGAGTCCGAGACCATCGCCGAGATATACATCCCCTCCGACGAAGCCGACGCCAAACTCAACCGCATCCGCTCCAACCTGAAGTTCACCTGCCCAGGAGTCATTACTCCCGCTTCATATATTCACGATCCCGTCGAATGGCAGCGCCTCAAGACCGAAGCCGATGACCGCGCCAAAGCCCTCCGCGCCGCCTTCGGCTTCTGAGCACGGACTTCCTTGTTGACCCGCAGCCTAGCTGACTTGCTGATCCGCAGCCTCGCTGACCTACAGCCTCGCTGACTCGCTGACTTGCTGACCCGCCGCCTTGCTACCCAAACAACCGCATCAGCCCCTGAGCCCTCAAATCTGCAACCAGAAAACTTCGCTTCAACCCCGCCGCTCCGCACAGCGCCTCAGCTGCAATATGCCCGCTCCTCGCTGCGCTCTCCATTGTCGAGGGCCAACCCGTCCGCACCCAATCCCCGGCAAGAAACAACCCCGGCCACGGCGAAACCGCTCCCGGACGCGCCGCGTCGATCCCCGGCGGCACGCCAAACGTAGCCCGCACCTCTTTCACCAATGCAGCCTTGATCAACTTCGCTTCTCGCACCGCCGGAAAAAACTCCGCCAGCTCGCGCATCGCCTGCTCGATCGCTTCCTCGCGCGTCAGCGCCGCAAATGATCTCGTCGCGCTGATCACCAGCTCAATGTAATGGCCCTCATCCGTCGGCCGACCCTGCAGCCCCCGCCCCTGTAACCTGGTCTGGTTGTAGAGCCAGTGAATCTCCCTGTCCAGCAGCACCGCGTGGTCGAGCTCCGTAATCTCCCGATCGAACCACAAGTGCACGCTGCAGAGCGGCCAATGCTCGTGCTGCTCAATTTGCCTCGCCAGAGTCTCCGCGGCTTCAGACGGCGGCAGCCCCGGAACCAGCTTCGCCATCCCCTCAAATGGCAGCGCCACCACAACATAATCGCTGCGCATCTCGCCCGCTCCGGCCGCGCTCGATCGCGTCCGCAGAACCCATTGCCACGTCTCCTCGTCCTGCTCCCCACCTTCGATTGTCGTGTTGAGCACAAGTTCACTGCCGCGCGATTGCAGAAACTCCGCCACGCCTGCATACAACTCGCTCAGCGGAACGCGGCTCATCCCCATCTCCCCGCCAAAGGCCGAGTCCATGAAAAGTCCGCGAATCACCATCGCCGCATACGGCACTGAAATCGTCTCAATCTCCGCATTCAGAGCACTGGCAATCACCAACCGCCAGAACCGTTCCACCGCGCCGTGCGTCTGCTTGTGCCTCCTTAGCCAGTCGGCCAGGTTCTCGTTCGGATCCTTCGCATCCCCGCGCGCCACCGCGCCAAATCCCCGCGCTAGCGCCAGCTTGTCGCCCCATGTAAAAGCGCGAGCAGCCATTAGTCGCGGCAGCCCGTGCAACGGAGCCGGCAGCGCGAAAGGACCGACACGAAAAGGGCCAAGCGTTGAGCGCCGCCCGCCGGGCTCGATCATCGTCATTTCGCCTGTGAATTGGATCTTCTCCGCAACCCCAATCCGCCGGTAGAACTCCATCACGTTGGTGCAGCAGCCAAAGACCACATGCTGGCAGTTGTCGATCACCTCATCCACGCCCGGATGCAAGTACGAGCTCGCCCGTCCGCCAAGATAGCCGCGCCGCTCCACTAGCCTGACGGCAAACCCCGCCTCTGCCAGCGCGCAGGCTGCGCTCATGCCCGCCACGCCCCCGCCAACAACGGTCACCGACCTCTGAGCTTGAGCTTCAACCGTACTCACCCTGCAAAACCTCGCTGTGTCATGCGGGCCACGTCAGTGCAAAGACTCGCAAGATTCTGAAAACCTGTGCCTTCGGCCTTTTTTCTCAGTGGACTCTGCTTGTCACTACAAGCCACTCCATGATGTTCGCACGCTCTTCGCGAAGAATACGGTGTCGTTCTTGCGTTCCTTTGGAATCAAGCTCCGGATACCGGTATCTGTGCGCTTTCTCAATGTCGTCTAGGCTCCGTATGGAGCAAACATGGTGTGTTCCCTCAAAGGCCGCGCGAACTTTCGCGCTCGTCTCCATATCCACCGCGTCATGCGTCTCAATAATCAGATCATGTTTCAAAAGGAATTCGGCAATCTCCCGTGTAAACAGCGTCGCCTCGTATCCCTCGCAGTCCGAAAGGATCAGCGATCGTTCTCCAAGTGGACTTGAGCGAAGGACCGCTTGATCGCACATGCCGCTGATGTGAACGCGACCAGCAACGTCGTTCAGTTTTGCCATCTCCGCACACGCATGCTGGGCGTGCGGATTCAAATCGTAGGCAAAAACCTCCGCGTTCGGTTTCCTCATCGCAAATCCGACTGCATAGTACCCCTCTGCACATCCAATGTCGACAATGGTGTCGTACCCGTTCTTCAACAGTTCCTCGATTGCTGAATGCAACTCAGACTCGTAAGAACCCAGCAACTTCGGTAACAGTGCGCTCGCTGCAGATTCTGCCGATGGGTATCCGAGGCCTTTGAACGGCCCGTGCGCGACCATTAGACTCGGAAACAACTGATACGCCGTCGCCTTGATGAAGTCTTGCTCTCGAGCGTTTTGCGCTACCCAGTGGACCCTCTCAAACACATTGGAAATCCTCTTGCAGCCGCCGTAAAAGGACCACCCAACCGGGGAGCGAGCCGTGCGCTCAACAACCTTCTTAAGATGCGATTTCATGTCGGGCCTTTGCCTTTCAGAATCTACAGGTCGAGTTTTCAACAAGTCAACGCGCGTCAACCGCCGTTTTCTGGATATGCACTACCCAAAAACCCTCACCCATCCAATCCTCGCTATCCCCCCCGCGAGGATCGCCAACTTCTGTGCCATCGGCACGCTCGCCCGCCGCGAAAACACATCGTAGTCCGCGGCTTCAATCCGCTTGAGCAGCCCGTGATAGATCCGCACCAGCACCCACAGCGCCGGTCGGCTCTCGCGATCGATCAGCGGCAAAAGCTCCTGCGCCGACCGGTAATACTGTTGCGCCAGCGCGCCAATCTCCCTCAGTAGCGCCCGCTCGTTCTCGCTCGGCGGCGCGCCTGCATTCCGCGCCAGCAACTCCTCCACCTTCACCCCATGCCGGGCCATCATCTCCAGCGGCAAATACACGCGCCTCCGTCCTGCATCCTCTGCCACATCGCGCAGAATGTTCGTCAACTGGAACGCGATCCCTGTCTCCTCGGCCAACTTCTCCGCCCGCGGGTCCGAGTAACCAAAGATGCGAATGCACACCAGCCCCACCACCGACGCAACCAGGTAGCAGTAGCGATAGAGCTCGGCAAAAGTCGCATAGGTGTCCGGCTCCCCGCTCTCCCCAGCGTCGAGATCCATCGTTACCCCGGCTACCAGCTCATCGAGCAGAGATCCGGGAATTCTGAACCGTTGCGTCGCGTCCTGCACAGCAAGAAACACCGGATCGTTCGTCTCCTCACCTTGGTTTGCCGCATGCCACCGATCCAGCCACGAGTCCAATTGCGCGCGCCGGTCCGCTCGCGACACAGATTCATCATCGGCCAGGTCGTCGGCCTGGCGCATGAACGCATAGATCGCGCAAATCGCGTTGCGTCGCTTCTCGGGCAGCGCGACAAACGAGTAGTAGAAATTCTTGGCTTCGCGTCGTGCAATCGCCCTGCATTCGGCGTAGGCCGCAGCCAGGCTTATCGTTCCCGGCGTTTCCTTCTCCATAGCTCCCGTCGTCAATCCGCCGTCTCTCAGCCCCGCCCCGCGCCCAGGCTCAGGAACGGCAGCAGCTTGGCCGCAACAGCACGCATCGCGAGCCCCGCCATCCTGCTCTTCGCAATGGCAGGCCGCTCTCTCAGCACGTCGAACTCCCGATCCTCAATCGCGCGCAGAATCTCCAAACCGCCGCGGCTGAACAGATCCAGATCAATCGCCAGTTCGCGGTCAACCATTCCTATCAGTGGGAGGCCCTCTTCGAAGAGCTCGCGCGCAAACTCCACCTCGGTCCTCAACAGTCCGCGAAACTGGTCCGTGGCAATCCCCTCGGCGATAGTTGCCTCGGTCACGTGGAAGACTTCCATATCCTTCTGCGGCAAATAGACCCGCCCGCGGACCCAATCCTCGCGTACATCCTGCCAGAAGTTCGCCAACTGCAGGGCCGTGCAGGTCGCATCCGACAGCCGGAACTTCTCCTCGCGATCCAGCTCCGCCTCGCCAGTGGCATAGAGCACCAGTCGCCCAACCGGGTTCGCCGAGTACTTGCAATACTCCAGCACGTCCTCCATCGTCGCGTAGCGGGTCACCGTTTGGTCTTGCCGAAACGCAGTCAGCAGATCCGCAAACGGCTCCTTCGGAATGGAACAGGCCTTGATCGTCTCTGCCAGCGCCACAAAAACCGGGTGCCGCGCACTTCCCGCGTAGCATGCATCCAGCTCTTCGCCCCAGGCGTCAAGCAGGGCCAGCGCAACCTGCGCGTCCCCCACCTCGTCGCCCAGGTCATCCGAAACCCGGCAGTACGCACAGATTGAATGGAAGTGCGGCCGAAGCGCCTTCGGCAAAAACCAGCTCGCGACATGAAAGTTCTCGTAGTGCGTCTCGGCCAGATTCCTGCACCACGCCTGCGCCTCTTCGAGCGTTGGTATGATCTCAGGCATTCGGTAGCTCTCTGGCAACTCCGCCCATCCGCGCCTGAGCAAAGCCTGCTCGTCAAGAGCCTGCCGGTCCGGCAGCGCCGGCTCATCCTCGGCCGCGCCCCCGCTCAGATCCGCCTGTTTTGCTGGCTTCACCAGCACCGGCCCCATCTTCGCAGCCGGCTTTTCCGCCCGCTCCGGCATCGCAACAGCGCCAGGCCCGTCTATGCCGAGCAAATGCGTCAGTCCTTCCCACTCGTCGTTCGGGTTGCCTTCGATCTCTGTCGTCTTCATCGCCTTGCCTCAGGGAACGATGGCCGTCTTGATCTCGCTGCTGCGCTTCATCAGCTTCTCAAAGACCCGGTTCAGTTCGTAAAGATGCGCATGGCCCGTGATGAACAACTGCGCCTGAAAGTGTCCCCCTGCAATCAGGTCCAGCGCTTTGCGGCAGATCGCCGGCGTGTGATGGAACGTCGCGCGCAGCGTTATGTCGCTGTAGTGAATGCGATTCGTGTCCAGCGTGACGTGCGTGCCCACCGCACACCCACCGAAGAAATTCACTGTTCCGCCCTTGCGCACCAGTTCCACTGCCTCTTCCCACGCACCCGGCACGCCCACCGCTTCAATCGCAATGTCCACGCCGCGATTCTTCTCCGTCAAAGCCCGCGTCTCCTTGATGGCTCTGCGAATACTCGCCGCCTGCACCACGTGGCGCGCGCCAAGCTGCCGTGCCGCCTCCACCTGCCCGTCGTGCTTCACAAGTGCGATCGTCTCGCAGCCCATCAGCGAAGCCACATGCAGAATCATCAATCCCAGAGGTCCTCCGCCGATCACCGCCACTGTATCCCCTGGCCGCGGCCGCGAATCCTCAAATCCATGCACCGCACAGGCAAGCGGTTCGGTCAGCGCAGCATGTTCGAGAGGCACGTGGTCCGGCACATGCAGCGTATTCTTCGCCACGATTCGTGCAGGAATCCGAATGAACTCCGCATACGCGCCATTGTTAAACAACAGATCGTCGCAAAGGTTTTCCTGCCCGCGCATGCAGAAGAAACATTCTCCACATGGAGCGGAATTCAGCGCCACCACGCGATCTCCGGGCGCGAAATCTGTCACACCTGCGCCGGCCTGCACCACTGTCCCCGCCAGTTCGTGCCCGAATAGCGCCGGAGGCACAATCATCCGCGCATGATAGCCGCGCCGGAAGACCTTCAGGTCCGTCCCGCAGGTCAGCGCCGCACCGACACGCACGATCAGCTCGCCCGGCATCGCCTCCGGTACCGGCACGTGCTCAATCCGTACGTCTTCCCGCCCGTGCAGGACTGCGGCCTTCATCGTCGTTGCCATCGGTGCCTTCCTACTGCGCGCCCCCGCCTCGGGCAGGCTCAATCATAATCTTCATTGAGTCTCCCTTGGGGTGCGATGCAACATCAATCGCTTCCACCGCTTCATCCAGTTTGTAGCGATGCGAAATCAGCCGCGTCAGATCGAATCCGTTCCGGTACCCATCGAACACTACATCCGTGACTTCATCCAGAATCTCGAACGACGACGAGTAGGAGCCCATCAGTGTCTTCTCGTCCATGCAAACCGCGCCTGGGTCGAAGGTCGCCTCTCCGTGCTGCGTTTGCGCAAATAGCAGGACCTTCCCGCCCATGCGTACAGCATCCATCGCCGTCTTGATCAGAGCGTTTCCGCCCACGGCCAGGATCACCGCGTCGGCGCCGCGCCCCTCGGTCGCAGCGAAAACTCGCTCGACCACATTCTCCGTTCCGGCGTGAATCGGGTCCTTTAGCCCATACTGCGCTGCTATGGCATGACGCTCCGGATACAGGTCGCTGGTGAGCACGCGCGCGCCCGTCCGCTGCGCCAAAAACGCGTGCATCAGCCCAATCGGTCCCTGCCCGATCACCAGCACCGTATCGTCCGGTTGCAGATTCAGTTGCTTCACGCCCTTCAGAACCGTGTTCACAGGCTCCACAAAAGCAGCTTGCTCAAAGGGCACTCCGTCAGGCACACGCACCACCCCCCGCCCGGCCACAATCCAGTCCATGATTCGGATATACTCGGCAAACCCGCCGCCCGAAGGCTCAAACCCCGCCGTCACTCCAACCTTCTTATAGAGTTCGCACTGGGTCGGCGTCTGTTTCCGGCAGTAGTAGCACTTCCCGCACGGCACATGGTGGAAAGTCATCACCCGGTCGCCCACCTCAAACCGCGTCACTCCCTCGCCGACCGCAACCACCGTCCCCGCCATCTCGTGGCCGAAGATCCGGGGCGCCGAGTGCGAACCCGTATGGATCTTCTTCAGGTCCGTGCCGCACACGCCGCACGTCGCCACCTTCACCAGCAGTTCGCCCGGCCCGATCCTCGGCACTGGCACCGTCTCCACGCGCATGTCGTTGACGCCGCGGTAGACCACCGCCGTCATGGTTGCAGGTACTGCCTTCCGCAGCCCGGTTTCAGGGTTGGAAATCTGTGTCGCCATCTCGCTCCGATAATCTCCTGGGGAATCTAGGGTCTGTTCACACTACGTCTCGCGTCCTTCCAGAAACTCGCGCAACGCTTTCGCCATCTCGTCCGAAGCCTTGCTGCTATTCTCGCCCATCCGTATCAATTCGGACCAGTACTTCGGCCGCACCGAGACAAAAAGTACAAACCGCCCCAGCTTGAATCGCCCATCTGAACCGATAAACCGATTGAAATCAGGCAGTCGCGCCCCCAGCCCCTCGCTCACCCCCTTGATGCAATAGAACGGAATCCCCCGCATCTGGGCCAGCCGCGCAAGCGCCGCCGCCTCCATATCAACCAGCCCCGCCCCATAAGCCGCCGCCAGCCGCTGCTTTTCTCGCTCGTCCGCTACCACCGGGCTTGTTACCAACCACTCCTCGCCGGCCCCGGCCTCGCAACGGAAACGCTCCCCGGTCCGCGCATCGATCACCCCGGCTGCGTTGTAGGCCGCCCCCGCTGTCAGGTCCGCCCGCAACGCCCCCGTCCAGCCAAGGGAGAAGAGGAGATCGACCGGAGCATCCCGCTCGACAGCCGCAAAGGCCCGCGTCGCAGCCGCCTGCCCGGCCCCCGCGCACGCCGCAACATACAAGTTGTCATCGCGATGCTTCCACACGTCGACCCCATCCACTCGCTCGCGCTTCCACCCACGAACCAGCGGCTTCAGCTCACCCGCCATGGCGGCAATGATCGCGGTCCGCGTCATCTAGTCTGCTTCCTCATTCAACAACCCTTCACAAACAGGAGTTGTTCAGCCCGACCGTCTTTCATCAGGACCATCCAGTTGCTGTTACGGAGAATTAGCGCCTGCCGTCCTCGGTAGGGGGAGTTGTCATAGCAATACTTCACATACTCGTTTGCATTCGCTAACGAAGAAACGTAGCCAAATCTCGCCCGCAACTCCGCCTCGGTTTTTCCAACCGCCAGGTCATCCCGGTGAGCATCAAGGAGCATCGTCTCCATGGCGCTGTCCATCCCCATTGGATATAGGCCATGTTTCCAAGCTTGGTAGCGAAGGTCCTTCGTATCGCATGGGCCGTGAAACAGAAGTTCCCAAACCGATAGCGCGAGAAATGGGAGAACAACGACGACCAAAATGACTCGAACCGACCGCCGCCTCATCCGAGTCACAGGATCGCCTCAATCCCCTTGTGACGCACAACATTGAGCAGCGCCAGCGACGCGCCCTTCGGCTCCTTAACCCCCCGCTCAAGTTGGGAAAGATAGCCCACCGTCAGATTCAAAGTCTGTGCAAGAGCCGCCTGGCTCATGTTCGCCCGCTCACGCAACGCCCGGATCTCCTCCGGACTAATCGGCTCCGCGAGATGGCTGCCTTTCTCCCCCAAATGCCGCACAGTGATCTTCCGATAGGTCTCATCATCCATCAGTCCGATGCTATGTTGGTCTGTGACCATCTCCAAAATTGCACTACTGATATTGCTCAACCTCTTCTTCGCTGTCACGGGACCACCTCCTTAAGGGAGTTCTGTTCAATTGCTTCTACAATCGTTTCCGGCGAAGCGTTAAGCCAGTTCAGGCCCACGATACGTAACTCTGCCAACTCCTCATCACCTATGTTGTCTCGTTCACTCTTTGCGAATCCAAGAAGGAACACTGCCCTCCCGGCCCGCCGATACGCGATGATCGTGCGGTATCCGCCAGATCGTCCTTTTCCGGCGCGGGCTGTCCTTTGCTTGATAAGCCCGCCGCCGAGATCGGCATCAATCAGGCCCATCTCCGCTCGCGCAATTGCCTCGCTTAAATTCGCGTCGGAAATGCCCTCACGTCGCGCATACCGAGCCATCCACTTCGTACAGAAAACTCGCACAGGGTCCCGCTAACACTCAGCACTATAACACTGAGATTCACATTTCGCAAGATCTCACGGCGCATACCCATTCGCCCGGAACCACTCAATCGCCGCCCGCATCGCCGGATACACCGCCACTATGCGAAAATCCAACTCCTGCTGGGCCCGCGCGCTCGAGGCAAACATCTTCTTCCGCCCCATCCGCACCTCTTCGAGCGTCGCACGAGGCTCCTTGCCCCGGATACGCCCCGTGATCAGCTCCTCAAAAAGTGCATACGTCGCCGCCACGCCAAATGGAATCTTCATCGTCGGCGAAGGGATGCCCGTGATCGCCGACATCTTGTCCAGAATTTGCTTGAGCGTCAGGTTCTCCCCGCCCAGGATGTACCGCCGGCCCGGAGTGCCAACCGTCAACGAAGCAACATGCGTCCGCGCCACCTCAGCCACGTCCACCAGGTTCAGCCCCGTATCCATATAGGCTGGAAATTTGCCCTTGAGAAAATCCACAAAGATCCGCCCCGTCGGCGTCGGCTTCGAGTCGTTCGGCCCGATCGGCGTCGTCGGATTCAGAATCATCACCTGCTGCCCGCGCTGCGCGGCCTTAATCGCTTCCTGTTCGGCCAGGAACTTCGACCGTTTGTAATGCCCCACCATGTCCTTGAGCGAGACCGGCGTGTCTTCGTTGATCACGATGCCGTCGGTGCGAAAGTGCATAGTCGCCACGCTCGACGTATAAACCACCCGCCGCACGCCCGCCTCGCCCGCCATGCGCAGCAGCTCCCGCGTCCCCTCCACGTTGGCCTTGTACATCTCGTCCGGATTCGGAATCCACAACCGGTAATCCGCCGCAACGTGCATCACCGCATCGCAGCCCTCGAGAGCTGGCCTGATCGACTCCGGCTGCCGCAGATCGCCTACATGCGTTTCTCCAGCAATTCCCTCCAAATTCTTCAGATTGCTGGACTTGCGCACCAGGAGCCGCAACTCAGCACCCTCAGCCGCAGCCGCCCGCGCCACATGGTGGCCAACAAACCCCGTTGCGCCAGTTAGAAAGACTTTCATTGATTCCGTTCAAGCTCCTGAATCATGCCTGGGCCGGAGCTCTTCATCGAATCGCTCCTGCCGTTCTGCTTGCGTCCGCCGGAAGCCATCCAGCGATCCATTCCTCGCTCTTCAGCCAACCGACTGGAGGATCACAATGTGTGTCTTGATCAATAAATCGTCCGCAGTCAGTCCCGGATATTTTCGGAGAATCCCATTGAATCGCTTCGGAAACTCCCTCCTGAACTGCAAAGCCAGCGGTTCGACTTCCAAAATCAGGTCGATTACTTTGAAACCGCATCGACTAAATAGATTGAGGTATTCTGACGTCTTCAATTTCGAGAATAGATCCAGCTCGACGTAACGCCCGCCTGATTGAGCATCTTCCTCCGCATGCTGCATGTCCCTGAAATACCGCTGATAGGCTTCGGTCTCCAGCTCGACGTGATTGTAGCCATGGGTCAGACCGCCCCTCCCTGAAAAGTGGTCCCCTCCAATACAGAACCACATCGGGCCGTACGTTGCATAAACAAAGCCTCCAGGGCGCAACACCCTCTTGGTTTCCTTCAAAACGGCTTCCAAGTCGCGACAGTGCTCAAAAACAGCGTCGCTCACCGCAAGATCGAAACTCCCCGGCTCAAATGGAAGTCTTTCCAAGCCTGAAACCGAGAACGATGGCAATCCCAATCCCGAGGCTTGCGCGTAGGATCGAACCTTGTCCCAACTCTGCTGAAAACAGAACAGATCCACACCATGTAAGGATTGCGGCTGGAAGGGTAGCCACGAAAGGGCATCCCACCCCGATCCTGTCCCTTGGATCAGGATCCTGCTTCCACACAACGGAGTCCTCTTATTGACCCATTCCCGGCGGGCCTTCAAGGGATACCCGCGTTGATGAATCACTTTGGTTCCGGCGGGCATCGAGCTTAGAAAAGCGGAAGACAAACTCTGCCGTCCCTGCCAATGAAACGCCGGGCGCAGTATCGCCGCGACTGCAAGCTTCCACGGCGGCGCATAGAACCGGCTGAACTCGACAATCGGATCGGTCGTTTCGACTGAGTAGTCCACTTGTATGCTTGTCTCATCATCCATCGTCACGACCCAAATCGACCCGATTGCCCCTAATTGTTCGTTTGGACTTGCTTACCCCTGCACTTGGCAAGACATAGAGCGTAGCAAGGGTTTCCTCTCAATGAAACTGAAAGGAAATTGTGACCCGAAATCATCTTCGCGATTCGGAACGACTCTGAGGGAGCGCTCGCGCGCCGCAGAATAGCATCCTTGAGAATCCGCTTAGTCCAGCGCGTCCGGTACCAGTGCGATGTTCTTCTCCCCCGCCGCCTTCTTCTCGTTGTACTTCTTCACCCAGTCTTCCCAGTGCTTGCCCGCCGCGCGATCCTTGCCAGTGAACTCGAGCCGCGCAATCTCCGCGTAGCTCACCTTGCGCTTGTTGTTAGCACCTGGCGTGAAGTACTGCACAAACGATTCGGCTAGTCTCGCCCCGCTCTGCCGGTTGAAGATGTACGCCTCGATGCGCTCGCCTGACTTCAGCGTCATCGTGACGTCTCCGCGATAGTCAAACGCTTTCTCTAACGCTGCGCGAATCTCTTCGTCGCTGGCGAACTCTGGAATCCATCCCTCGAGGTTCTCGTGCGCAAAGCCGGGGGCAACCTCGAGCGCCTCAATCTCCTGGCGGGTGTATTTCAACACTTCAGCGCTCATGCCCGGGTCTCCTCCAGCTCGCCTTCGGGCACGCCGATCTGAACCAGCGGCGTGGAAGCTTGAGACGGCCACTCATTCAGCAGCTTGAGTGCGTGTTCACTCTTATAGGTGGAGAAGTTTCCCTTCACCATGCCCCAGAAACCCTTCAGGCTAAGGAAGCCATCGATGACTGCCGTCGGTTCATATCCGCAACTCACCATGCAGTTAGCGCACTTGGCGTTGCCGCTGGCCACGCCATACTCTTCCCACTTCGTTGTTTCCATCAGTTCTTTGAATGTCTCGGCATAGCCATCCTGCAGCAGATAGCAAGGCTTCTGCCATCCAAAGATGTTGTAGGCTGGAGAACCCCATGGAGTGCAGTCGTAGTTCCGATCGCCCATCAGAAACTCAAGAAACAACGGCGACATGTTGAACTTCCACGACTTCTTGCGGTTCGAAAGAACCGCGCGGAACAACTTTCGCACCCGTGCCCGTCCCATGAAGTGTGTCTGATCGGGCGCTTTGTCGTAGCTGTAGCCGGGAGACAGCACCATGCCTTCGGTGCCGATCGCCATGATTTCGTCAAAATAAGCGCGGATGCTGTTTGGGTCTGCGCCGTCAAAGAAGGTGGAGTTGGGCGTCACGCGGAAGCCGCGCTTGACAGCCTCTTTGATGCCCTCAATGGCGATGTCGTATCCGCCCTCGCGGCAAACTGAGAAGTCATGATGATCGCGCTGCCCGTCGAGGTGGACTGAAAAAGTGAGGTACTTCGATGGCGTGAACTCGTGAATGCGCTTCTTGAGCTCGAGCGCATTGGTGCAGAGATAGATGTACTTCTTGCGCGCAACGAGTCCGTTCACGATCTCCACAATCCGCGGATGAAGCAGCGGCTCGCCCCCTGGAATCGAAACCATTGGAGCGCCGCACTCTTCCACGGCGGCAAAGCACTCCTCCGGCGTCAGTTCCTTCTTGAGAATGTGCGGCGGGTACTGCACCTTGCCGCAGCCGGCGCAGGCCAGGTTGCAGCGGAACAGCGGCTCAAGCATCAGCACAAGCGGATAGCGCTTGTTGCCTTTGAGCTTCTGCCCCCACACGTATTTGACTACCGTAACAACCTGCGAAATAGGTATAGCCATCGAGTTAGTAGCCTCCGGCGCCCCAGCCCATGGCTTGCGGCGCGTCCTTAGTCTTTATGCGGCGCGCTGCATTGCCCGCTTGTATGTCGTTAATGCCAGCAGCGGGAAATACTGCCGGTACAGCGTGTATGCAAGGTAGAAAACCTTTGGGAATCCCGTGCCCGTGATGATGCTCTCGCGCTTGGCTCCCTCGCGCATGCTCTCATCCCAGCCCCCATCGGACCGCTGCCGCGTCAGCAACCAGCGCACACCCTTGGCCACCGAATCCGACCGGTCGTCGCCCGCCGCCAACAAGCCAAGCAGCGCCCACGCCGTCTGCGACGGTGTACTCGGGCCCACGCCGCGCGTGTCCGGGTCGTCGTAGCTGCCACACGTCTCGCCCCAGCCTCCGTCGGGATTCTGCACCATCCGAATCCATTCGGCTGCCTGCTGCACCTGCGGCTCCAGGTGATCGACCCCGATGGCTTCCAGCCCGCGCAGCACCAGAAACGTCCCGTAGATGTAGTTCACGCCCCAGCGCCCAAACCAGCTTCCGTCCGGCTCCTGTTCGCTGAAGATGAACTGCACCGCCTTCTCCACGCGCTTGTCCTCGCGTGTGTAACCGTACATCGCCAGCATCTCGAGCATGCGGCCGGTGATGTCCACAGTCGGCGGATCGAGCATCGCGTTGTGGTCGGCAAACGGAATGTACTGGAAGATCATCTTCGTGTTGTCTTTGTCGAAGCTGCCCCAGCCGCCGTTGCGGCACTGCAT
>CAYWSR010000030.1:0-4198 GCA_964460385.1 uncultured Occallatibacter sp.
CGCCCAGCGTCGTCACGTTCACCCACTACGTCGTCGGCGGTAGCGCGGGAATCGCATGAGGCAGCGCAGGCGGCAGTGGCTCCCCCAGAAGTTCCCTTTTGACAGAGCGCATCTCCCTCACGCCCATTCCGCCATCACCCGGAACAAACAGTCCATAGTTGAAGCTTCTGAGCACGTAGAACTTGTCGTCGTACACAACGGTCTGTCCGCTCTCGCGGAACCGCGCAAACACCGGTACATTCGCGAGCACAGCGTTCTCGAAGCCGATCTCCGTCATCGGGTTCTTCTCGTTGCTGATTATCACGGCCTGGCCGCTCACGTTTTCGAATCGGCAGTCCTTCACCCAAAGCTCATCCGAATACTCCGGATCGATGTCGATCGCGGTGGGCACGTTGCTGAAGCTGTCGCGGATGAGCGTGAGCGCTGCCTCATGCTCGCGAATCGCCGACTCCCGCTGGCCGTCGAATGTCGAATCGATCAGATTGTACTGCCACGCCGGCGATGTCTTGTCCGTCAGAATTCCGTAGCGCCCTGCGAAGAAGTGCAGGTCCTCGCCCTCATTGCCCACCTCGGTGAGTGCGGCCAGGCCCGAGCCAATGTGGAAGTTCATGTGGCTGAGGAAAGCGTGCTGCGCTGCATGCATGCGAATGGCGATGGCTGCCGGATTGCCGTCGCCGATCTCGAAGTCGATGTTGCTCATGGCCGAATAAAACGTGCTGGGATGCGCGTCGGCGATCTTGTCAGTAGCCGGCACCGTTCCCGGCGGCGAAAACGGCACGCGGCCCATCTTGGCTACTTCCGCCGGAGTCCATCCCGCAAACATCACCATCACGCCAATGTCCTGTTGAAAACCCGGAGTGGAAGCACCGAGCACAAAGACCGGCCGCTCGACGCCGTAGCCGATCACGCGCACGCCGGGCCACACATAGATCGTTCGCGTCAACCGGTAACGGCCTGCCGGGACAAACAGGATCCCTTCATGGGCCGTGGCGCTCTCCGCCTTGTCCAGCGCGGCTTGCAGCGCGGCGCTGTCATCGGCAATCCCGTCACCCCGCGCGCCAAACTCCGCCGCATCGAAATACACGGCCCGCGGATCGTCGAGCCGCGTGGAGTAAACGGACTGGGCCATACCCGGAAGCGGGCCCGTCAGGCCAAAGCCAAGGGCCAACAGGCCGGACAAGGCCCGCAGCGGAAGCAAAAGCATCTTGTTTGTTCTCATTGCACTTCCCCGTACGACGAGTCGATGGTACTAGAGCGAAACCAGAGTAACAGTGTCCTTGAGGGTTTCATACAGGCCCGCAGCGCTCGAGTCGGACAAGGAACGGGACGCGCGGACGTTAAAAAAAAGGAGGCTTGACAAATCCATAACCATTTGGTTATTGTTTAAGACATGCAAGCCGCAGCGGGCGACTATTTCAAAGCCCTCGCCCGCCCGGTCCGTCGAGCGGGCTTCGAGCACTCTGGCCCGCCGGCAGCGCCAAGCAAACCCAACGCAAGAAACGCAGAGCAGAGAGGACAAACCATGCAAATCAAACTCACAGGTATCTTCGTGGACGATCAAGACAAGGCCCTGAAGTTCTACACCGATGTGCTGGGCTTCCAAAAGAAACATGAATTTCCGGCAGGCAAGCACAAGTGGCTCACCGTGGTCTCGCCTGAAGAGCCCGAAGGCGTGCAACTGGTTCTGGAGCCCAACGACGGCTGGAACACTGCCGCGAAGGCGTATCAGCAGGAGATCTTTCGCAACGGCACAATCGCGGCCAATTTCTTTGTCGCCGACGTGCAGAAGGAGTACGACAGGCTGAAGGGGCTCGGCGTGGCTTTTACCAAGCAACCAACCAAGACCACAGGATCGACCATCGCGGTGTTTGACGATACCTGCGGAAATCTCATCCAGATCACACACCTCGACTGGTAAATTGCTTCGTGAATTGTCTGGTAAATCGCCTGATAATCTACCTGGTAACCCACACCCGGATTGAGCGGAGGGCCTTCGATGCAAGCCGTAACGGACAATGTTTTCAGGGCTCTCGCCGACCCCACCCGCCGGGCGATCTTCGAGCGCCTGTCCCGCAACGGGGAACAGACCGTCCATGCCCTGACCGATCGTTCCGGCGTTTCGCAGCCTGCCATTTCCAAGCATCTGACGGTGCTGAAGAGGGCCAAACTGGTCCGACATCGGCGCCAGGGACGCGAGACCCATTACAGCGCGCAGCCGCAGGCGTTGGCGCCCCTGGTCGACTGGATGAGCATCTATGGCGCCTTCTGGCGCGACCGGTTTGATCGTCTCGAAGACCTGCTCAAAAGGATGGAATCATGACCGAACCCGCCCCGACTCGCACTCTCGTCCTGGAACGCGAGATGGCCCATCCGCCGGAAAAAATCTGGCGAGCGCTCACCGAAGGCGCGCTTATGGACGAGTGGCTGATGAAGAATGACTTCCAGCCGGTTGTCGGCCACCGGTTCAGCTTCCGCGCAACGCCAGTGCCAGGCTGGGACGGGATCATCGACTGCGAGGTGCTCGTGGTCGAACCGAACTCGCGGCTCTCGTATAGCTGGGGGACGATGGGAATGGGGACCACCGTCACCTTTACATTGACACCGACTGAGAGCGGCACACATCTCCGCATGGAGCAATTCGGTTTCGGGCCCGATCAGGACCGGAACTACAAGGGCGCGCAATACGGCTGGAGCAACTTTCTCGGCAACCTTGAACACGTAGTAGAGAGGATGGACTGACCATGAAAGCAAAACCCATTGTTTACTGGACACTGACCATACTCGTAGCGTTTTTTATGACCGGCGGCGCCACGCAGGTATTCCAGTATCTGCACAACCCCCATGGCGTGGTGCCCGAACTTGGCTATCCCATGTACTTCTTTGCCATCATCGGCGTTTGGAAGGTGCTGGGTGCGATTGCCATCCTCGTGCCGCGTTTTCCGCGGCTCAAGGAGTGGGCCTATGCCGGCATCTTCTTTGACCTCACAGGCGCGGCCGCGTCCTGCGCTGCGGTCGGCGGGTACGGTGCTTACGGCTTTCACGTCATAGCCCCGCTCTTCATCGCTGGTTTTACGGTGGCATCGTGGGCCCTCAGGCCGGAAAGCCGCACCATCGGCATCCTGTTCCCAGCGAAAGGCGGTAGGTCGGCTTGATGGTTGCTGGATGCTTACCGAGAGGGTCATTAGTCGGAGTGCTTTGTCGACAATCTGGCGTTTTTCAAAAGGAAACGATTGTCTCTGAGTGTCGCCTTACACGATACTGATCGCATGACCACATCGGAGCGGTGGATTCGGGCGATCAGGGACGCGTGTACTGAGCCGGACCCGGCCCGCTCCAACCAATCGATCACGAGGATGCATTACCTGCTCTCCGAGGCTCTCGCCGACCGACTGGGCCGCGAGGGCGGCCCGAACTTCCATTCGTGGGCCGTGTGGGGCTCGCGAAAAGCCGGCGTGACGATTCGCCAAGAGGACCTTGACAGCGCAATAAGCAACGCGACCCTGATGGCGGGCGTCTTCGGCTGTCTAGTCGGCGTCGCAACTGGAGTCTTCTCCGCGCACTGGCTCCGCTGGCCTGCGGACTACGTCACTGCAACAATCGTAATCGGCATCGGAACTCTGATGGGTAGCTCCGGAGGAAGGCAGCTCGCGATCTGGAGCCGTGCGAAGGCTGCGAAGCTCATGCTTCAGGGCAATCAAATCGTGATTCAAGACATTGGGGAGCAGTCGGCGCGGTTTCTAGCACTGCTCGAGAACGGCGCCACGACCGAGGGTCGAGAAGCTTTCTTTGCGGGCTTGCGCACCGGGCCAACCGAGCGGCACGGCCAGGATCGGCTCGCGACTGCGTTTCGTTCGTACCTTGCGGCGTATGACTCGAATGATTTGGACATGAAGCGGGCGGCCATGATCGCGGGCAACTGCGAGATCGTCTACCACGAACACATTCGGCTTGAGCCCTACATTCGGGGCGCGATGCCGTTTATCGTGCGGCGCTCGGTAACCCGGTGGTGCATGACCTACAAGATCGGCGAGAGAGTTCTAGCGGTTTGCGAAGATGTTCCAGGCATCCCAGCCCGCACGGCAGCGAGAAACTGGGCGAAGTTTGAGGAGCGCATGCGCTATGTCCTTGCGCTCTTCAGAAAGTTACACACCGCGCCGGAGGTTTTCTCAACGCCTTTTTCTGATATGGAGCTGGTGCA
>CAYWSR010000030.1:4208-30033 GCA_964460385.1 uncultured Occallatibacter sp.
GCTGGTGCAGATGGGATCCGTGCATTCTCCGCAGGCCTGAGAATCTCACCGTGTTCCGGACCATCGCTTGAATTGCGCCTTTCGGCGGAATGTTCGATGGGCAGCGTTAGCTGGTTTTCAACGGCCCCCAGCGAAGACGAGCCTCGTTGTCCCTCAAGCCGCGGCAGAATTCCCTCAGCGTCTTGGGACCTTCGCCGTGTTCAGCGCCACGGCTGCGCGAATAAGTGCTTTCAGCGCCTTCTCATTCACCTTGTCGCCTTCGTGAAAGTCGATCGCGCGCCTCAGCCGGCCCTCGAGACTGGAATTGAAGAGACCAGCTGGATCGTCGAGAAAGGCGCCTTTGGCGAATGTCATCTTGACGACGCTCTTGTGGGTTTCTCCTGTGCAGATCATCCCGTCGTGCGACCACACAGGCACACCCCAGGGATTCGAAGGCTTCACCCACTTGCACTCTTCCACGACTTCCGGGTCGGCTTGCCTGATCAAAGCGCGAATGCGGGCAAGCATCTCACCGCGTCAGTCGCCAAGATTCTGGATTCGCGCGTCGACGAGTTCCGATGCGGATTCGACCGTCTGCGTACCACTCTTCTTCGTCATGAGCCTTCGCCCTCCTCCCTGAGCTTCTAGGGCCGCCTGTCCTGGCAGCTTTCCCCGCCGGATTTTCCAGATTTTATAGCAGGGGACGAATCTTCAAGGGAGTTTCTTCGCTTCACCTTGGCACGGATTCTCGCAAGAGCGGCGTAGCACAAGGGGCAAGAGCCGCATCGAGCCGGGCGAACGGCGCATCGAAACGCGTTTCGGCGTATCCTGTATGCAGGACGTTTCGCTATGAAGACCTTTACGCTCGACGAAGCTCAATCCCTGCTGCCCCTGCTCGAATCGCTGCTCAAGCGCGCCATCGAAGGCAAGCGCGAGGCCGAGGCGGTGGAGGCGAAGCTGCTCGATCTCGCCCGCCGCATTTACCTGAATGGCGGCATGCGGGTGGACACCGCCAGGGTCGCCGAGCAGCGCGCGCAGATCGAAGCTCATATGAAGCAGGCGCGCGAGACGATAGCCGAGATCGACGCAATCGGCGTGCAGGTGAAGGACATCGAGAACGGCCTGCTCGATTTTCCCTGCCGGCTCGATGACCAGGTGGTGCTGCTCTGCTGGAAGATGGGCGAGTCCTCCATCGACCATTGGCACTCGGTCGAATCGGGCTTCCAGGGGCGCCAGCCTGTCGATGAGCGCTTCAAGCGCCGCACCAGCTCGGGCGGCCGGCCGAACTAAAGTATTGGCGCAATTCTCATGCAAGCGACGATACCGCCGAAGTGTTCGAAGGCGGAGAGCGTCAACTTGAATTCCTGGTCAATTGCAGTGAGCCGTGGTCGTCGATGCACCTGCACCGCCTTGCTCGTAGGCTTTCAACACCTTTTCTTGCTCAGCTAAAGGTATGACGCACCACTGGTCTCTCAGAGCGTCAGATATTGCGGTGCGTGAATATGGTTCCATACTCCATCGACCAGCAGCCATCTTGAATTGTGTGCCGAATATCTGCGGCTGATTTACTGATTGAAGGTATCGATCCATGGTTGCCGCAGCCATCCATTTAGCGCGTGAGAACCCTTTGCTCGCAGCAGTGACGGCGAGAACATGCGCCAGCATCAACTCGTTTGGATCCCCCGAATGCTGAAACAGCAGGGCGATGAAGAAATACTCGCGTCCGGTCTCAACTTTGCCTTGAGCGAGAAGTTCCTTAGCCTTCGAATGGCGCACCGCATCGTGTTCAGCGACGGTCGGCTTGATGGTACATGAATCAACTTGGTGACTTTCTCCGAACATGTCGTTGCATCGGTCCCACTGATCTTGCAGTACAAGTTCAAGAATTTCAGGTTTCACATCAGGTAGCGCCGGTTTGGTGGGGGAGTGCTTCGGGCTGTCCTGCTGTCCCGTCCCTTGAGCATGCGATCCGAGCGCCGGGAAAGAGCAGAGCGCCAAGATCGCTACAAGGGTTGCGAATAAATTGGAAATCATGATGCGCGAATGATATCAGCTGCTAGAACGCTTGGTGGCCCACGAGCTACCTCAGCCGGCGAACCCCAGCCACGCGCCCGAATGCCTTATCAAACGTAATCAGCTCACTCGCCCCGGACTCGATGGCAACCTCTCGAATCAGGTGGTCGGCGAACCCGGCCGCGCCTTTTCGGCACGCCTCCAACGCTCTCCATGCCAGGGCCGGCGATTCGACGACCACGCCCCGCGTCTGAAGCAGGCTTTCGATTTCGCTCAGAACCCTTACTCTGTCCCATCTGCCGCGAAGCACCCACGACAGTTCGGCCAGAACCAGCAGCGGAACGAATACACCGCCCGCGGAACGTGCTGCTGCAAGGGCAGAACGGGATTTCCGGGTTTGGACCTGATCGTCGTTCAGGTAGGCCCGCGCCCATACATTGGTGTCGGCGGCAATCACTACCATTGCCTCCCGGCCTTGGCCGCGTCCATCTCCTCGAAAGTCATCAGGCCGCCTGCCCCACCGTCCAAGTCTTGACCGCCTGCATCTGCCATTCTCCACAGGTCTTCCAGGTCATACAGCACAGGCTCGACTCTGACCGCGCCACTGGCGGGAATCGTGAAGCGGATCCGGCTGCCTCTTTGGATTCCAAGGCGCCTCCGCAATTCCTTGGGCAATGTTACCTGCCCTTTGGAGCTGACAGTCGCTTCTACGGCAGTGGCAGTCCCTTGAATGGCCCTCTCTTGAGCAGTCGAATTCATGATTCACCTTCCTTACATTATGGACCTTCTTGCCTTACTCCTCAAGAGTGCGGGTCGGGTCGATTCGGTCTCCGAGGGGTAGGACGTCCTTCCGCAAACTGCATCGATACCGAATCGAGCGCTTGAATTTCCTCTCAGCCGCAATAAGATTGTTCTTGCCGGAGTTTCTGCGCCCTTGTACATCCCCGAAAGCGAAGTTCGCGAAGCCCTCACCTACGCCGCGCTGATCCCTGCCATCCGCGAGGCGCTCATCGACCTTTCCGCTGGCCGTGTCGAGCAGCCTCCGCGCACCATTCTGCGCACCGGCAGCGGCGAGGGCATTCGCAACGGCTGGTTTGCCGTCATGCCGGTCATCGCTGGCGATTTCATGGCGGTAAAGACCGTCACCTTCTATCCCGGCAACGCCGAACTCGGCCTGCACACGCACATGGCTGTCGTGGAGCTCTTGCGCCGCGCAACAGGCGAAGTGATTGCGCTGATGGACGGCCGTCTCATCACGGAGATGCGCACCGCCGCGGTCTCCGCTGTGGCGCTCGATGCGCTCGCAGCACAAAACGTAACCAGCCTGGGCATTCTCGGCTCTGGCGTCCAGGCGCGCTCGCATCTTGCGGCCTTGCGCCAAGTGCGGCCCGGCGTCACAGACATCCGCATCTGGAGCCGCACCCCCAAGAACGCGCAGGCTCTTGCCGACGAAGTCAACGCAGGCGGATCTGGGGCTGACCGGGTCAACGCCCGTGCAGTCCCCGTAGAAGAAGCCGCTGCCGCCGACGTCGTTCTCACCGCAACCTCCTCAACGGTCCCGGTGCTGGAGGGCCGCTGGCTCTCGCCCAATGCGCTCGTCCTGGCTGTTGGCGCCACAGGAGCCACCCTGCGCGAGCTTGACGATGAGCTGATGCGCACGTGCTTCGTAGTGGCAGAGTCGCGCGCCGCCGTGGAGCGCGAATCCGGAGATGTTCGTTTTTCCGGCGCAAAGGTTCAGGCGGAGATCGGCGAGATTCTCGCCAACCCGGCCGCCAGGCCGCGCGACCAGAAGATCCTGTTCAAATCCGTGGGCCTCGCCATCGAAGACCTCACCGCCGCGCGCCTCGTCTGGCAGGCCCCAGCTGCAAGATCGATATAGAAACTGCCGGCCCAAAATCGAACTGCCGCCCAATTCCCAATTGACCCGCCGCAGATTCTCGAAGCTGGTGAGCAACCGCGCACCTACCTGCGTCTAATTCTGTATGGGACGAGCAGACCCCCAGCGCGACACGAACGACTGCCAGGCGATACCCTTGAGGTGTGAGTAGCTCAGCCGCGAATCGCACAGAATGCGACGCGAGTTTCGAACCGCGCCGACAATCGGCGTACAAATCGGAGCAATCGGTACGTGTGAGACGAATTGGCAATCGCCACTGGTGAATCGGGGCCACAATCCAGCCCTCGGGGAGCAGCAATGAGACGAGAAAGAATGAGAAAAGCAAGGTGGGCTGGGTTCTTTCTTGTGGTCCTGCCGCTTCTGGCGGGGTGTAAAGGTTTCTGGGATGCTCCCAGCAGCGGCACCAACTTCTCTCTTTCCAACGGCGGCAACATCTCCATCAGCCCCGGCGCCACGTCCGGCAATACCTCCACCATCACCGTCACGCCAGCCAACTCGTTCACCGGGACAGTCAGCCTCACGTGCTCAGTCAGTGCCCCCACCAACGCCAGCAATCCCGCCACGTGCAGCCTTTCTCCAACGTCGGTAGACATAACCGGCACGTCGGCGGAAACGGCTACGCTGACCGCGACCACCACCGCTACAACGACCGCCGGAGCTTACAACATCACCGTGTCCGGATCTTCCGGCAGCGAAACGGAGAGCACCACCGTTTGTGCCGAGGTGTCCAGTTCTTCGAGCACATGCAGCAGCACCGCCGGCACCAGCGGCATCTTCTATGTTCTGACCGCTTCTTCAATTGAGGGCTACACCGTCAACTCCGGCGCACTGAGCTCAGTATCCAGTTCCTACACTCTGAGCGGAGCCTCTGCCGTCGCCATCGCTCCCAGCGGCAATTTCCTCTACGTTGCAACGGTGGGCAACGGCATTGTCGTCTACACCATCGACTCCAGTACCGGCGCCCTCACGCAAGGCAACGAAATATTTGGAGATTCAGCGGTTCAGGCCATGCAGATTGACCCATCCGGGAAATGGCTGCTCGACGCCAATTTGGCGGGGACACTCACTGCTTACCCCATCGAATCCACAGGTGCGCAAGACACAACCCGAACTTTGCAACAGGTTCCATTGGCCAGCACCACAGTCCAGCAGATGGCCGTCTCCTCCACCTTGGTCTCCGTAGCCTTGGGTGGAACCGGTACGCAGTCGTTTGCGTTGAATGCGAACAACAACACTCCTATCGGGAACGCATTCACACCCACCCCTCCCCCCCATGGGAATGGTGGCGCCGCTATCTCAGTGGCAATCGACCCGCAGAACCGGCTCCTCTATATCGGCGAAACCGGAGCCTTCACTTCCAACACCAACTCCGGCGCATTGCGCGTTTTTACGATCGGCACAAACAACTTGACGGAACTCGGTTACGCAACGCCCTATGCGCCCCTCGGAACAGGCCCGCACGCCATTCTGCCTGACCCCACAGGTAAGTATGTCTATGTGGCCAGCGGGCAAACTCTCGCTGTGGGGGCAATCACCGGCTATTCGGTAACCCCGTCCGCACTCACGCAGATCGGCAGCGGCACGGTTGCCACGGGAACCCAACCGTACGGCCTGGCTGAGGACAGTACCGGCAGCTTTGTGCTGGCGGTGAATAACCAGGGCAGTGTCCCCTTAAGTGCTTACACGTTCGACTCCACCACCGCGGGCCAGCTGGATGTCGCTTCGGTTACCGGCTCGCTTACCTCCAACCCCATCGCCATCGTCGCCATCCCCAAGCAGTGAGAGCCCACCCCCAGCAATGAGGGCAGGGAATTGAGTGCAGTGAACAGGGAAGCGACCTCCGTCTGAATCCGGCCTCGGCTGGGAGGGCGTGATGGGTAGTTCAAAGCCGAGGCCTGCAATCTGTACGCGCGCCGCGCAGAATTGGATTTGTACCCTCGCCGCTTTCTCATTTCTTGCCCGGTGGTTCTCCTTTTTACGCCCGGTGGTATTCTCTGATTGATCGCCGTTCTTTGATCGATCCCATCTTTGTTGATTTCCGACCGGTTGTGCCCACGCAAACCTTAGCCTCATTCCCCATTCGCTTCAGTCCCCGCAAGACTCCGGAAATCTCAGCCCGGAACGTCTCCGTGCGCCAGCCCGCTCTGCGTCCCGCCCCTTTGCATCTGGCTCCCCTGTCTTTGGCTTTGTGCCTCTGCCTCCTGGTATCTGTCGCCGGGTGCAACCGTTTCCGCCATCAGACGCACGAATACGTTTGGGTCACTGCCCGCCAAATGTATCTCCACGACCGGGTTGCAGCGGTTTCCAATCGTGTGGCCGAGGTGGTGAATGGCCAGAAGCTCGAAGTGCTCGACCGCGCGCACCGCTTCATCAAGGTGAAGACAGAGAAGAACGAGGTCGGCTGGATCGAAGAGCGCGCCGTTATCGATCAATCAAGCTACTCAGCCTTTGCCCAGCTGGTGACCGACCGCCAGCACGACCCGGTAGTGGCCAGGGGCGCCGTGCGCGACGAGGTCTACCTTCACATCCGCCCGGGCCGCGATACAGAGCGCTTTCCGTTGCTCCCGGCCAACGACAAGGTCGAGCTGCTGGCGCGCGCATCCGCACCCAAGGTTGCCCTGCCGGCTTTCCACGTTCCGGCCGCCACAACCGCACCCAAACCCCAGCTCAGCGCTGCGACCGCAGGGCAGGCCTCGACGCCAGCCTCGACGCCCTCATCCAGAACCACCACGCAGGCTCCGGCAGCGAACGGCAAAGCGTCAATGCCGGCACCGGCAGCGAAGTCCGCGTACCCAGTGTCGAGTCAGCCAGCGGCGCAGCCGGGCCAGCCCGAGCCTGTGGTAATGGAAGACTGGTGGCTGGTGCGCGACGCTCAGGGCCGCACCGGCTGGCTGCTCTCCGGACGCATCGACATTGATGTTCCCGACGAGGTCGCGCAGTACGCTGAAGGACAGCGCATCGTGAGCGCCTTCGTCCTGGCAAAGGTCACCGACTCTGGAGCGGACACGCCGGACCACCAGGTGGCCGAGTGGGTCACGGCTCTGGCCCCTCCGCAGGCAGGCCTGCCCTTCGACTTTGACCAGGTTCGCGTCTTCACCTGGAGCATGAAGCATCACCGCTACGAGACGGCCTTCCGTCTGCATCCCATTCAGGGATACCTCCCGCTGAGGATCACGACCGCGGACGCACCCGGCGGCAAGATCCCGGCCTTCAGTTTTCAGATCGCAAGCGGGCCTAACGTCGCCATTGATCCCGCCACAGGCATCTCTCGGCCGGCCTCCTCGCGGACCATCAACTACCAGATGATCGACACGCGCGTGCAGCGCATCGGCCCGGATATGGCGCCAATCCCCACCGGCCACGTCGAAGGCGAAAAGCCCAAACCTAAAACCGAAAAGGGCGGCAAACCCGCCAAACCGGTGAAGAAGAAGGGTCGCTAGGCCGGCAGATGGTTGCTGCGGACGGGGTGAGTCTCGCTATTCGTCGAAAGCCGTCTCAAGGTTCTGGCCGCCGTAGAATATCCCGTGAAAAGTTACCGTCTCCTTCTCTACGACAAAGGCAATCGAAACACGTCGCCGGAAGCCCATGACCCGCAGCCCTGGCGACAGATCATCCCGCCGCGTGCCGCGCCTGGGAAAGGTGGACAAGCTTTCGCATTGATTCACAATTGCATCCACATATCGCGCGGCAATTTCGGGATTGGCAGCTAGCCCAATGCGCGCAAAAAGTTCCATCAACTGCGCCTCGGCTCGTGGAGAATAGACCACCGCGTACAAGCTATCCCGCCTTTTGAAGTGTCTTGTACGCTCGCCCGAGCGAAGCGCGCACCTGCTCGCCGGTTCTCACCAGCGCAGGGTTCTCCCTCACGGCTTCAATCGACGGAACAACCTCGCTGATAAGCCACACTTCGAGCGCTCGGTCGTGCATCTGGAGCGCGCGCAGCCCGTCGCGCAGCACTTCGCTTTCCGAGGCATACGCACCGGATTCGACCTTGCTGCGAACCATTTCAGCCAACTCGTGAGGAAGGGTAATGCTGAGCTGCTTTGTCGAGCGCATGTGGCCCCCTAGTCGAATAGGATTCAATCCTATTCCATTGTGCCACGATCCTTACGCTCTTGCATGAGCATTCGGCCAGAGACGCGGGAATTTATCGAGGAATGGTCTGTCTGGAGAGGTCCGGTTGCCGGTCCCAACTTGGAGGACCGGGAGACTTCGAACCGCAGTTTCTTACCCCCGCCTTCTCAGCTCCAGCTCCACCACGCGCAGCATCTCTGCCTCCGGCGCCGGCTTGCCTGTCCATATTTCGAATTGCCGAGCCCCCTGCTGCACAAACATCTCCAGTCCGCTCACCACCGCAACGCCGCGCGACTTCGCCAGCTTGATCAGCGGAGTCTCCAGTGGGTTGTAGACCATGTCGAAGACCAGCGACGCGTTCAGTTCCTTCTCGGCGATGGGCATCGTCTCCCTGCTGCCCACCATGCCGCAAGGCGTGGCGTTAACCAGCACGTCAAACTTCTGCTTGGCAAAGACCTCGTGCTTCAGCGACTTCGCTTTGGCCTGCCGTGCCAGCGTTACCGCCTTCTCATGGGTGCGGTTCACCACGTAGACCTCGGCCCCTTGGCCCACCAGCGCAAAGACCGCCGCCCGCGCCGCGCCGCCCGCGCCCAGCACTGCCACGCGCGCGCCCTGCAGCCGCAGCCGCCGCTCCAGCGGCCTCACCACGCCGGCCACATCCGTATTGAAGCCGTAGAGCTTGCCGTCCGCGCCCGTGCGCAGCGTGTTGCATGCGCCGATCTTCGCCGTGAGCGGATCCATGTTTGCCAGTTGCGGCAGCACTTCCTGCTTGAGCGGCATGGTCACGGCCACCCCGCCCAGCGGCAGCTCGCTGACAACCCTAAGCAAGTCGCCCAGCGCCTTCACCTTCAGCGGCAGCATGATCGAGTTCACGTTTTCGCGCTTAAAGGCGGTGTTGTGCATCAGCGGCGAAAGCGAGTGCGAAATCGGGTTGCCCGCGACCCCAAAGATGCGCGTTGCCGGGTCGATCTGCTCGATGCGGTAGAGGTCGCGCAGCGCGCGCGCCGTGATCTGCCCCGGAGCGGTCTCTGCACCGTCCTCCGACGAGCCAAAGGTGAAGGACCCTCCCGCGCGTGGCCCAAGAACGCGGCTCAGCAGCCCCTCTTCGCCCATGGCAATGCCCACCACGTGCGCCCCGAGCGAATGGTCCTCAATCAGCTTCAGCACGGCCAGGTTGTCGCTTAGTGTGCGGGCAGTCGAAACCACCTTCACAAAATCCGGCTGAAAGGCCTCGATCCGCTCGGCTGCCTGTTCCAGTCCCTTGGTCCGCGTAAAGTCGTGAAAGCTCACGATCAGCGCGCACCCGGCTTCGCGGAGCCCCGCGCGGAACTTTGCCAGCTGCCCTGACTTTGCCTCCTCGGCCGATTCCACCTCGAGGTCGACAAGCTGGCAGCCGGCCTCTGCCGCTGCTAACAATACCTCGAATTCCTGAGTCAAGGTCCCAACGAAGTTGCCGCCGTGCTTCTTGCGGCGGCAGGTGCCGATGGCCGTTACCTCCCGGTGCCTGAGAAGAAACTCCTTTACCTTGGGCAGCGCCAGCGCGGGTTTAGCAACGTAATCCAGCCGGAACTCCAGGAACTTTGCCTCCGGCAGCGCGTCGGCCAGGGCCGCCTCGGCCCGCGCCACAAGGTCCTGCGGCGACGCGGCTTGAATGGCCACGCACAGCTTTCCCAACCGCAGCCGGGGCACAACGGGTGGGGCCGGCGCGGGGCTTTCAGCCTTCGGGATGGTTGCGCTACGAGGCATCGCCGCTCCAGCGGAATCGGAGTAAATGTACCCCGGAGCCTACGCGGCCAAGTGGCTTTCCCCCCAGGGAAAAGCCACCCTCAAGGGCTTCTGTCAGGCCACGCATACTCCGGTTCCGCTCTAATTGACGCATCTTAATGATGTTGTGGGTTGGATGCAAGGCGAATCGGTCCCCACCGCGACGGGGCGTTCCCGACCCCACAACCACAGCCCCCAACCCGCTCGCTTGTGGCACTCTAGAACTTTGGAGGAAATTGCCGCCCATGCCTGCTGAACCCGCCGTCTCTGCTGCCCCATCCACAATCGGGTCCCTCCACGCCTGGGAGTCCGGCGGAGCCCAATCTGCCGAAGCACTTTCTGCCTGGGTCGGCGCGCGACTCGCTGCCCACGAGGCCGCGCTGGCTGCCCTCCTCGCTGTCGAAGGCCCCCGCACCCCCGAGAACTCCCTCAGCCTCTACGACCAGGCCATCGCCCATCTGACCCTTGCCGGCTCGCAGGCTGGCGTGCTCAACTCTGTCGCTGCCGACAAGGCCGTCCGCGACCAGGCTCAGAACGAGGCCCAGCGCGTCGCCATGGCCGGCAGCGCCCTCAGCCTTAACCGTGCTGTTTATGAAGCACTTGCAGCCATCTCGCTGGACGGCGCAACCCCCGCCACCCGCCATTACGTCGAGCGCACCCTGCTTAGTTACCGGTTGGCCGGCGTCGACAAGGACCAGGCCACTCGCGACCGCCTCCAGGCCCTCCATGAGAAGGCCACCATGCTCTCGCTCGAGTTCAGTCGCAACATCCAGGAGGGCGGCAAGACCATCCCCGCTACTCCGGCCGAGCTCGAGGGGCTGCCCGCCGACTACCTTGCCCGCCATCCCGCTGACGCGCAGGGCAACGTCACCCTCACCACCGACCCGCCCGACATGCAGCCCGTCATGACCTTCGCCGCAAGCGCCGCGCTGCGCGAGCGCATGTTCCTTGCCTACAACACCCGCGCCTACCCGGCCAACCAGCAGATCCTCCTCGACCTGCTCGCCACGCGCCAGGAGATCGCCACGATCCTCGGCTTCCGCAGTTGGGCCGACCTCGCCACCGCCGACCAGATGATGGGCTCGGCAGCCAACGTCCGCACATTTTTGGCCAAGCTCGACGAGGCCAGCCGCGACGGGGCATTGCGAGAATTAGCCCTGATCCTCAGCTTCGTCCGCCAGCGCGTCCCCGCCCTTGAAGCTATCGAGATCACCAGCCGCGGCTACTGGTACGAGCAGTTCCGCCGCTCGGCCTTCGACTTCGACTCGCAGTCCGTCCGCCCGTACTTCCCTTACAAGCAGGTCGAGGCCGGCGTCCTTTCCACCGCCGCCCGCCTCTTCAAAATCGAGTTTCGCCCCTCCAACGCTGCCGGCTGGCATCCCTCAGTCTCCGTCTTCGAGGTCTATGAAGAGGGCGCGCACGTGGGCCGCTTCTACCTCGACATGCACCCCCGCGAAGGCAAGGACAAATGGTTTTCTGCCGCGCCCATCGTCACCGGCGTTCGCGGCGGCGCACTGCCCGAGGCCGCGCTCATTTGCAACTTCCCCGCCGGAGACGAAAACGATCCGGGGCTCCTCCAATACTCCGACGTCGTGACTTATTTTCATGAATTTGGCCACCTCATGCACGCCATCCTTGGCGGCCGCACCGAGTGGGTTGGCCTCTCCGGGTTCGCCACCGAAGGCGACTTCATCGAGGTCCCTTCGCAGATGCTCGAGGAGTTCTTCCGCGACGAAAAACTCCTTCAGTCCTTCGCGAAGCATTACCAGACCGGCGAAGTGCTCCCCTCCGAGACCATCAGGAAAATGAAGCTCGCCGGTGCGTTTGGCCGGGCCGACTGGGTCCGCACCCAGCTCTACTACACCACGCTCTCGCTCGATCTCCACGACCAGGACCCCGCCGGCCTCGACCTCGACACCATCACAAAGTCGCTCTACCAGAGCCTCCAGCCCTGGACCTGGCTCGAGGGCAACCGCATGTATGCCAGTTTCGGCCATCTCACCGGCTACTCGTCCAACTACTACACCTACGCGTTCGACAAGGTCATCGCACTCGACTTTTTCGGCCAGTTCGACGCCGACGATCTCCTCGGCTGCAACGCAGGCCGTCGCTACCGCGAACTGGTGCTCGAGCAGGGAGGCTCGCGTCCCGGCCGCCAGATGGTCCGCGACTTCCTCGGCCGCGACGAAGAGTTCTCCGCCTTCACCAAATGGCTCAACGAGGAGTTTGAAGCAGAGCTGGTGGGGGCGGTCGGGGTTTAACCCAAGGAAATCATGCCGCGGACTCGCTAACTCGCTGACCCGCTCACTCGCTCCGCTTATGACCCCTGCTGACTTTCGCCGCATCGCTCTTTCCCTCGAAGGTGCCGAGGAAGGCTCGCACATGGGCGCAGCCGACTTCCGCGTCGGTGGGCGCATCTTTGCCACACTGGCCTCGGTCAAAGACGGCTACGGCAACCTCATGATCACGCCTGAGCTCCAGGCTGAGTTCATCGCCGAGCGCCCCGACCTCTTTCTGCCCGTGCACGGCGGATGGGGCAGAAGCGGCGCAACCCACATCCGCCTCGCACTCGCCGATGAGGACACGCTCCACGGCGCTTTATCGACCGCCTGGAAGCTCCGCGTGGAGAAGAACAAGAAGGCCGGACCGAAGCGCGATAAGCCCGTAGGTCAAAGCAAGAAACCCGCCGCGCCGCGTCCCGCAAACCGATCGAAGAAGCCCTGACGTCCGCCACCCCACGTTTCCCACTTGCCCTTTCGGCGCGCCGGGCATGAGAATGGCCAACGGCAGGTAATCCAATCATGCGCATCGATAGAACCGCACGCCTCACGCTCTCCGCCGCCTTCATCGCCCTCACGGCAACGCTCGTCATTCCGCAACTCCGCGCTCAAACCGCCGCCGCAACACAGGCCGCAGCTCTCGCCGCGCCCAAGCCCAAGCCCGAAGAGACTGAGGTCTGGACGCCCGAGCCTGCGGTCGTCACGCCGGGCGCAACCAACGAGGCTCCGCCCTCCGACGCCATCCATCTCTTCGACGGCACGAACGAGGACGAGTGGGTCTCGGCGCAGGACCACACCCCCGCGCAGTGGGTAGTCGACGACGGCATCCTGACGGTGAAGAAAGCTCCCGGCGTCGGCAACATCGAGACCAGGCGCAAATTCCACAACTACCAGCTCCACGTCGAGTGGCGCATCCCCGAGAACATCACTGGCTCAAGCCAGGCCCGCGGCAACAGCGGCGTCTTCCTTGCCTCTACCGATCCCGGCGACGCCGGTTACGAGCTCCAGGTGCTCGACTCCTACAACAACAAGACCTACGTCAACGGCATGGCCGGCAGCATCTACAAGCAGAGCATTCCCCTGGCCAATCCCATGCGCAAGCCCGGCGAGTGGAACATCTACGACGTCGCCTGGACCGCGCCCACATTCAACGCCGACGGCTCGCTCAAGTCCCCCGCTTACGTCACGGTCTTCCTCAACGGAGTGCTGGTCGATAACCACTTCGAACTGAAGGGCGAGACGCTTTACATCGGCAAGCCCTTTTACAAGGCCTTCGACTCGGCCCCCATCAAGCTCCAGGCCCACGGAGACAAGAGCGAGCCGCTCAGCTTCCGCAACATCTGGGTCCGCGAGCTGCCGTAGGCAGGGTGTGGGGATTGGGATCTATCAAACCAGCAATCAAATTGAAGCGCCGTGCCCCATCCATTTCGCGGGCTTTATCGCGAAATGGGTGGGAGACGATCGCACTTTTCTGTTCTCCGGATCAATTGTGCCTGAATCGCGATTCAGCGCTCAGTACTGCTCACGCGTAGACATTCACGCTCGCCCCGCTGCCGGCGTTACCGCTGCTCACCGGACTGGCCGCATCGGAACCCGACGCTACGGGGCCGCTTGTCTGCGTGGAGCCAATACTGCTTCCCGCTGCACTGTCGCCGTACGCGCTGTCCAGAATCGAAGTTGTCGGGTCCGTCGCATTCGGATCTGTCGAGTTCCCATCCGTCAAATTGGACGACGAGTTCAATCCATAGGCAGCGTTGAGCATCGCCGTCGTCGGGTCGACGGGAGCCGTCGGGGCGCTGCTCGCACTCGAAAGATTCAGCAGGTCGTCCATCCATTGCACCGTCTGGTTCACCGCGCTCTCTGCATTCGTCACTGCCTGCGACGGGGTGCTCTTCAGGTCGTTTTGCACCGTCGTAAATGCCGACTGCGCCGTGGACAGGTTGCCGGAGCTGATCGCGCTCCCCAGCGCCTTCATATCCGTCGCAAGCTGGGAACTGGGAGACGAGCTGCTCCCACTCGCCGCCGAGAGATTCTGGTTCAGCTGGTTATAGGTGTTGAACGCGGTCTGCGCCGCCGTCAGGTTTCCCGAGGCCAGGCTCTGCTGGAGCGACTGCCAGGCCTGCTGCGACGCAGAGACATTGCTCGACGCAGCCACATACTGCGAGAACCCGGCCGTCGATAATGCGGCAATCGCCATCGGCGCCCTCCTGCGGGAGAAGACACGTCTCCCCTAATCCAGCCTTCTTCGGCTCGTTGCCTCCAAGCCTTGAAAACTGTCCTGATCTGGTACAAACCGAAGTCAGGCGCACTGCGTCGCTGGGGACCAGGCAGCTATCACGACATCCGCGCCCGCGAGCGCCCTGAGAGGCGAACGGACCCTGGACCCTGGACCCTGAACCCTGGACCCTGTTCCTAATTGATCGCGAAGGAATTGAAGAATCGCGAAACGTCGGCATCGCGCCGCGCCCCGGCTGAGGGGAAAACTGCGGTGAGCATGTAGAGCCGCTGTCCGGCATAGATCAGCCGCGAGTTCATCGTCCCGCCGTTCGCGTTCTGCGCGGTGAAATCCCGCGCCGGATGCCCGTCAAAGCTGGTGGCTGACTCATTCACCAGCGCGGTCTGGGTACGGTTGAGCGCTTCGTCCCGTGCCATCTCCAGCGTCCGTTCGGCAGAGTGCTGGTTAATGCGCGCCACTGGCGGATTGTCCGCCCACGCCACGGAGAAGGTCGTATCCGCGTTGGGGTTGGAGAAGATCATCTGCACCGGCTCTTCGCCCCCGCGCTCGTTGTAGGCCGGAACCTGCGTCTGTTGCACCCCCGTGGGCATCTCCACCTTGAATCCGTCGCTCGAGCGGTCGATCTTCTCCCAGACGATGGGCGCCGGAGCTGTCTGGCTGGGCTGTGCGGGAGCCGGAGCGGCTGTTTCTTCCACCTGCGCCGGCCGCGAACCTCCCAATCCAAGCTCCTGCCTATGCAGATAGACATAAATCAGCCCGACAATCAGGATGATCGACAGCACGATTGAGAAAAGCCATTTCACACCATAAAGTGTGCCAATTCTTCAGCTTCCACGCAAGGCCATTGTTAATCGTTTGAGTAATTTGTACCGTCCCGGTAAGCGCGGAAATCGTTTCATGTCATCAAAACTCGGAAGAATTCCGCTCAGCAATGTTCAATAAAGCACAACCTTTCACCCCGAACTGCATCAGAATGGATAACAACAGAGGCTTCCCCGCAACTGAACCCTTCCACGAAGGTACCCCCTTCTTTCAAGGTCCTTTACGGACCCCTCCCCCAATTCCCCCCTGGATCCCCACCAAAATAAGGCCTCTGACAAGGGCCCGCCGGAAGGCGGGCCCGCTTCATTCTTGGGCGACTCGCAGATTTGCCGACAAGGTTTGGCGAATGGCGCTGGCGGAAGGAGTTGGCTAGCTAGCCAGCCCTGGCGCACCTGAGCTCCAGATAGAATCATCTCCAGATGAGTCCTGACTCTCGCGGAAAATCCAACACGCGCAAAGCGCCTCAGTCCGCATCCAGGAAGCCTGTCTCTCAGAAGCCCGTTTCAACGAAGTCGACCCGCGCTCCGGAATCGCCTGTCGTCGCGCATCCCGTTTCTACGCGTGTGGATCACCTCGATGCAATTTTTGCCACGGCGGGCCTGACGCGCAGCCTGCGCGGCAAGGTTGCCGGCGTCGCCCGTCGGATGCGACTGGACCGCGCCGAGCCCAGGGAGCTTTCCCTGCCGGCTCCCGCTCCGCAGGTTGCTTTGAACGGCGTCGAATGGCTCCGCGTTCCGGGCTGGGACCGGACGCGCTGGCTCATGCATGGCTTCAGCACGCGGCGCGGCGGCCTGAGCCGCGCCTACTGCGCCGAGGACGCGCCCGGCGAGCTCAACCTCGGCTTCACGGCAGCGGACAACAGCGAGACCGTCGCGCAAAACCGGCGGCTTCTCGCCGAAGCCATCACTGGCAGCCCCGCTACGCCACTTGTTCCGGTTCGACAGATCCATTCGAGCATCGTTCGCCTCGTCGGCCGCTCCGATGCAGCCTGCGCCCAGCCTTGCAAGGGCGACGGCCTGATGACCAACGCTCCGGGTCTGTTGCTTGCCGTCCAAACTGCCGATTGCATTCCGGTGCTGGTGGCCGACCGCAAGCGGCGCATCGTGGCCGCCTTCCACGCTGGCTGGCGCGGCACCGTCAAGCGCATCGTCGAGTCAGGCATTGGCCGCATGCGGCTCGAGTACGGCTCCCGTCCTGAGGATTTGATCGCTGCCATAGGCCCCGGAATCGGCGCCTGCTGCTACGCGGTCGGTGAAGAGGTGTTCTCCAGCTTCGTGTCGCAGTTCCCCTACTTTGCCGACCTGTTTTTCGAGGTCTACGACTCCGACCCCGTGCGGACCAGGTACCCCATGCTGTTTCTTACGCAGCGCGCTCCCGGCCACTCGCCCATCGGCCCCAGCCTCCACCTTGACCTGATTGAGGCCAACCGCCGCCAGTTGCTCGCTGCCGGTCTCGCGCCCCGCTCCATCAAGGTCGTTGGCGGATGCACCAGTTGCCAGCGCGAACTCTTCTATTCGCACCGTGCATCCAAGGGCCACGCCGGCCGCATGATGGCAGTCATCGGCATTCGCCCGTAGCGATCCGGCCCACAGGATGTCGCCTGGTGCCCCATCCTCCTGAGCGGACCCTGAGCGAAGCCGAAGGGGGTGTCGAAGGACCTGCGGTTCGGAACTCTTGCGGAAAGGGTGGGATGCGATGCGATCAAATGCTACGATTGGGTCGATCTCGTCAGCCCTTCCTAAGGACTCCCGCCCGTGAACCAGCCCAAGGCAACCAATCCAACTGCCCCACCCCCGCGGGATCGCAAATCCTTGCTTGTCTCGGTTTCCGCCGTTCTTCTGGCCACGCTCTTCTTCTTGTGGCCCGCGGTCTACAACGGCTTCCCCCTGCTGATGGCCGACTCCATGACCTATCTCGCCGACGGACTTCCCGTGGCGCGTGCCATCTTCCTCCATCAGTTTTCCGAGTACTACGGAATGCGATCGCTCCTCTACAGCCTCGGCATCTTTCCCTTCCATTGGAACGTCACTCCCTGGCCTGTCGCCGTTTTTCAGAGCCTTCTCGCCGCATGGGTGCTGTGGCTGGTCGTCCGGTCCTTCTCCACGCGTCATACTGTCCTGCGCTTCCTGGCTCTTGCGGCCCTTCTGTCTGCGTTCACCAGCATTGCCTGGTACACATGCTTCATGATGCCCGACATTCTCGGGCCGCTCGTCTATCTTGCGTTCTTCCTTCTTGTCTTCGCCTGGGAGTCGCTCGCCCGCATCGAAAAGGCCGGCCTTTTCCTGGTTGCCTGCTGGGGCATCACCGCGCATTCAACACATCTGCTGCTGGCTGCGGCACTCTTCGTCCTGCTCGCGCTCTTCGCCGTCTTCCAGCGCCGGCCCTTCCGGCGCAGCGTCCCAGCGCTCGGTGCAGTCGCCGCATCTCTGGCCCTGGCTGTCCTGGCCCAGATGGCCCTCTACGCTTACCTCGACGGCAAGCCCTCGCTCAATGGCCAGCGCCCGCCCTATCTCACCGCCCGGGTCATCGCCGATGGGCCCGGCCGCTGGTATCTCGATTCGCACTGCGCCACCGAGCACTGGGCTGCCTGCGGCCATCTCGACCACCTCACCAGCGACGCGGACAGCTTCCTGTGGGGCGACAACGCACCCTATCAGACTGCTTCAGAGGACGAGCAGAGCCAGCTCGAAGCACAGGATACGAGGTTTTTTCTGGCTACCCTTCGCGCCTATCCCCTCCAGCAGCTCCAGCGATCGGCCGCCAACTTCGGCCAGCAGTTGACTGCCTTCGGGCTCTACGACTTCGACCCCAGCGACTGGACCCTCGGGCAGTTCAACGAGACAATTCCCCCATCCCGCGCCAGCTATCTGCGCAGCCGCGAAGCCCGCGGCGCGTTGCCGCTCGACCAACTCACCACCATTCAGTTCTGGACCGTCATTTTTTCGCTGGTAATCATCGCCGGATTCACTCCGCTGCTTTGGCGCAGGCACTCCACCTGCCTCCCAGGGCTGGTGCTGGTCGTCTTCTCCATGGTCGTGTTCAACGCGTTCCTCACCGGCGCGCTGTCGATTGTCGACGATCGTTACCAGTGCCGGGTCATTTGGCTGATTCCGCTTCTGGCCGGCGTCTTTGTGCTTGATTGGCTACAGCGGGACCAGAGTGGATGAACCCCGGAACCAACGCGGCCAAGTGGCTTTTTCCCCAAGAAAAAGCCACCTTCAATGCTCTACGTGAGGCCACGTTCACTCTGGTTCCGCTCTCGAGCAGCGGGCGGCCGGAAAAGTGTTGCCGCATAAGACGCCGTAGCCCGGGCCCGCCCCTGCGTCCGCCCGAGCAGGAATCCCGGCAAGAATGAGGTTCGATTGATCGCGGTTCTCATGCGCGGCCCGGATGCGCCGTTCTGCGCTGCGGCTCTGGGGAGGGGCCGCACAACTTCAGGCAGTCTTGACGGCTTCGTCCGGGTTCACCAGGTCGCGGAGTTCCTTTGAAGGCTTGAAATAGGGAACTCGTTTGGCTGGGACTTCCACGCGCTCGCCGGTCTTGGGGTTGCGTCCGATGCGCGAGTTCCGTTGTCGGATGCGAAACGACCCGAATCCCCGAATTTCAATCTTGTCCCCGCTTTGCAAAGCGTTGATCACAGAGTCGAAGATCGTCTCCACGATCACCTCGCTATCGCGGCGGGTCAGGTCTCCCAACCCAGTTACTTTTTCCACCAGGTCTGCCTTTGTCATGTGCTCTAGGCCTCCGCTCACAGCATAACCGGATTTTCCCCCTAAGGCATGAAAAAGAAAGGGTCTTTCTTCGATTGAGCGATGGACGGCCAGCGCCCGTTTTTGTCACCCATGCGCATCCTTCGCCTCGGCGGTACCACCCCGCCGCCGGAATTGTCTGCCCGGAGCCGTGGGTTATGATGGCGACAGCCGTACCCGCGGATTCAACCGGGAGAATTCGACCCGGAAAACAAGACAAGCCCGGTGCCCCCCCTGGGGCAGGCGATTGGCAGCGTGACTCCATACCCCAACTACAGCATCGTCATTCCGGCCTTCAACGAAAGCAGCCGCATTCCGGCGACGCTCGATTCGGTGATTTCCTGCGTCCGCAGCCATGGTTGGAATGCCGAAATCATCGTCGTCAACGACGGCTCCTCTGACAACACTGTCGAAGTCGTCCTCGAAATTGCCAAATCTGCTCCCGAACTGCGGCTCATCCAGAATCCGGGCAACCGCGGCAAGGGATATAGTGTCCGGTCCGGCATCCTGCAGGCGCTCGGTGAGGTCGTCATGTTCACCGACGCCGACCTCTCCTCTCCAATGGAGGAGGCCGAGCGGCTCTTTGCCGCTATCGCCGCGGGCGCCGACATCGCCATCGGCTCGCGCTGGCTCGAAAGCAGCCGCCAGACCCATCGCCAGCCTCTCTATCGCCAGGTCTTTGGCCGCTGCTTCAACGGCGTCACGCGCGCCATCATGCAGCTTCCGTTCGCCGATACCCAGTGCGGCTTCAAGGCCTTCACCCGCCACGCCGCACAGACCGTCTTTCAACTGCAAACCATCGAGCGCTGGGGCTTCGACCCCGAGATCCTCTTCATCGCCGTCAAGCGCGGCTTCCGCGTGGTGGAAGTGCCCGTAAGCTGGGCCCATGACGCGCGCACTCGCATGAGCTACCTGCGCGACGGCTTGACCATGCTGGAGGAACTCGTGCGCGTCCGCTGGAATGCCTTCGCCGGCCATTACGACAAGCCGATCGAGCCCATCCCCCGCGCGCCCCGGCAGAAGTAGCATGAGACGTCCATGACGCACCAAGACCTTGTCCGAATCGCCGGCGGCGCGGCCTTCATCTTTCTCGTCGTGCTCCTCGTCTGGCGCCGTTGGCGGCGCTGATAAGCGAGTGCACCGCGTATGATCTGTCGGCTACAATTCCGCAGTGGGCCTGCCAAAACCATTTGGCCGGAACCATTGGAGGTTTTTGCATGTTGAGGAAACTCGGGCTTGCCTTGCTGCTCGTCACGCTGGGCTCCATCGGCGCAAAGGCCGCCGACTTCAACGGAAAATGGTACGCGGAGTTCGACACGCAGATCGGCGTTCAGAAGTACACCTACGAGTTCCATGTCGACGGCGCCAAACTCACCGGCACCGCTACCAATGAGCGCGGCTCCACGCAGATCACCGAAGGCAAGATCGATGGCGACAACATCACCTTTGTCGAGCAGATCGACTTCAACGGCAACGATCTGCGCATCGTCTACACCGGCAAGATCGATGGCGATCAGATCAAATTCACCCGGCAGGTGGGCGACTTCGCCACCGAAGAGATCGTCGCCAGGCGAATTAAGCCTGCTGCCTGAGGCCTCTTCCACCATCGCCCCAATGATATGCTGGCGGTGTGTGGGGCCGCATCCTCTTCAGAACGTTTGTCTTGCTCTTTGCTGTCTCCGCCGCCGCTGAGCAGCCCGCTCCGACCCCTGCCCCGCAAACCCCTCCAAGCCGCACCTTCGTTGTACAGGGTCTCGGGCAGGGCGTCGTCGACATTGAGGGGGACTGGCAGTTCACCGTGGGCGACAATCCTGAATACGCCAAGCCTGACTACGATGACGGCTGGTGGGAGAAGATGCCCCTTTCCGATGACCGGGACAATAACACCTGGGGCGCTCAGAATCATCCCTCCTACGCGGGCTTGGCATGGTATCGCCGCCATCTCGACATCGAGCCCACGCCCGGGCAGGCCAGCCAGTACAAAATCCTTTTCACCGAGATTGACGACGCATACGAGGTCTACTGGAACGGCAAGATCATCGGCAGCGACGGCAAAATGCCGCCGCGGCCCTCGTGGCCCTACACTAAACTCCCTCGCTCCTTCACTTTTGACGCTCATGGGAAGGGCGTGCTCGCTATTCGCGTCTGGAAGGCCCCGTTCACCATCTTTCTATCCAGCGAACGGGGCGGTTTGTGGGCGCCCCCGACCCTTGGTGATCCCGATCTGGTTGAGCTTGAGGCGGAGTCGGTCCTCTCAGAACTCATTCGCAGGGACCTGTTCGATTACTCGCTCGTGCTGCTGCGCGTCTTCATCGGCGTGCTCGGCGTCGTTCTCTGGTATCGCAATCGGGCCGAGCAGCTTTTCCTCTGGGTCGCGGTCTTTACCGTCACCCCGGTAGCACTGGAGACCCTCCGCGAGCTCATCCATCTCCCCATCCCTTACGGCATCGCTCGATTCATCAACCAGCCGCTCTACCTGCTCTCCTCGGTCTCGCTTTGGTATCTGCTTGTATGGCTGCTCAACCTGCACAGCAACAAGAAGCTCCTGCTCTGGACCAACCGCCTGGCATGGGCCGCCATTGGCGCCGGATTCATCGATGGGACGCTCTCTCTCTTTTGGGGCTGGTGGCCATCGGCTACGCACTGGATGCAGTGGGCCAATGCCATCGTCACGGCGGTCTTCCTCGTCCTCCAGCTCTTCCCAATTGTTCTTGTCGTGTTCGGATTCCGTGGCAAGCTCGACATTTCGCGGATCGTCGTCGCCGTCGTCTCTCTTGTTTTGCAGGCCATGCACTCCTTTGCCGATGCCAGCGCATTCGGCGTGCGCTTTACCCACATCAAGATTTGGAGCTCGCTGATCTGGAAGCCTCTGTTTACGCTTCCTCCGGGAGTCGAGTTCCCTCCAGAGCGCATTCTTTCACTGGCCCTGTTTGCCGCCATCCTCTTCGCCACCTATCGCTACATCCTCGAGGCGCAGGCGCGCCGCATGTTGCTCGAAGGTGAAGTGGCTGGCGGCCGCGAGATCCAGAAGGTGCTCGTCCCCGACGATATCCCGCAGATCGAGGGCTACGCCATCACCGGCTCGTATACGCCCATGCTCGAGGTCGGCGGCGACTTCTTCCAGGTCATTCCCATCGACGACGGCTCGGCCATTGTCGCCCTGGGCGACGTCAGCGGCAAAGGCATCAAGGCAGGCATGAACGTCTCAATGATCGTGGGTGTGCTGCGTGCCGAGGCCGGCCTCACCAGCCCCGCCGAAATGCTCGGCTCGCTCAACCGATGCCTGGCCGGGCGCATGAGCGGCGGCTTCGCCACCGGAGTCGTCTTCCGCATCGACAAGGACGGCACCGTCACCTTCGCCAACGCAGGACACCTCGCTCCCTTCCTCAACGGCCAGGAGTTTCCTCTCGAGGCATCGCTCCCCCTCGGCCTCATCGCCTACTCCGACTATTCCGAGGTTGCCATGCAGATGCAGCCCGGCGACCAGCTCACCCTCTACACCGACGGCGTGCTCGAAGCCACCAACCCGGACACCAAGGAAATGTTTGGATTCGAGCGCATGAGCAAGCTCTTCGCATCGCGCCCTTCGGCGGCGGAGGCCGCGCACGCCGCCATCGCCTTTGGTCAGGATGACGACGTTACCGTCCTCACCATTACGCGCCTCCATACAGGCGAAGAGGGAACCACGTCGGTCGAGTCTCCAGTTCTGGATATCGACAAGGCCTGACCTGCGGCGCTCTGCACTTTGCCGCCATCCCCGGCGCGGTTCTTCCGCGATTCAAACTTCCCCAAAAGCAAAACGCCGCGCGACCCGAGGTCGCGCGGCGCGGGTTGAACCAGAAACTCCTTCTGCTACGAAGGAACCTTCACGGCTTGAAGCCTGGGAGCCAGCCTGCGGCCGGCCAGTGCCAGAATCAGAAGCCCGGTGCCCATCAGAAGCAGCGGTGATGGCTCGGGAACCACGTTGGCGGACATGCCCACCAATTGTTCATTGGGAAAGGTGTAGTTATAACCGCTGCCGGCCTGCGAATCGGCGTAGGTCGACTCGTTCAGATAATAAGTGGCTGTTCCATCGATTGCGCCCTCGCCTGAGAGGCCCACCTCCAGCCAGGTTGGGCTGGTCACGTAGAACACCACACCCCCGGTGCCATCCAGCACGCTGCCACCAAATCCAGCCGCCGTCCCATCCGGGTTGAGCTCGTTGTCGTAAAGGTACAGCCCGTCACTCGTGATGGATAGCCCACTACCAGGCGCAAACGACGTGATCGACTCCGTCTGCGCAAGGAAGTTCGTGTCGGTCAGGGTGCCGGAAACACCGGTGATATCGCAGACCTGGCCAGCGCCATTGCAACTGCCCGCGGTCGTGAAGGTCAGCGAGAGCACCATCACGGTGCTGTCGGAGCTCTGAAGGTTATAGGTATAGGAATCTGCCTGTACAGCGGGGGCGAAAACCAGAGATGCAGCCAAACCAAATAAAGCCGTAAAGCGGTATTTCATTCTTCCTCCTGGATTTCTCTTCCGGAGCCTTTCCTCCAGCTTGCACCCTGGGTGTAATGCTGGCAAGTAGAAATTCCCCGTTTCGGCCATTCCACGCGTGCAACTAGAGCGGCATTGCCTTGCCCCTCGGCGGCATCGAATTGCTCCGATTCCGCCGAATACCGAATACACGCGACTAGGGTGTAGTGAACCAAAGCGTCGGAGTGACCACCTGTCCGCCCAGGCTCTTCGCCGTGAGCTTGTAGTAGTAAGTTGTATTCGCCTGGAGGCCGACGAGCGTCGCGCTCACCGCGTCACCCGTCACGCCGGCCGCCAGCACCTTGGGCGCTGTAACTGACGTGAAGGTCGTAGGGCTCAGGCCGTAGGAGAAGTAATACGCCGTGGACGCATTTTCGGGATTGATGGTTGCCGAGAGAGTCTCGCTGGTATTGCTCACCGGACTCGCCCCCAGGCCCGAAATAGCCGGCGCCAGGTAGGCGGAAACCACAACGCTCGCCGCTACCTGTGGAGCTGCCGTGTAGTTGGCGTTGCCCAACTGGTTGGCGTACACCGTCACCGTCCCCAGACCGGTAATGGTCAGAGCGCAGGTTGGCGTGCAGTTGATCGTGCCCGGTCCGGCGTGCACCAGGAAAGTGACCGGAAGGCCCGACAAACCGCCAGTTGCGCTCAGCGGGATTGGCGTCATCGGAGGCGCGTAGACCACCTGCGCCGGCAGCGTGAAGCCAGTGATGGTCTGCGGCGCCTGCCCAACTGTGTAGCTCACCGATTGCGGCAACGAGGGGTTGCCTGCAAAGTCGGTCGCCGATACGGTAAAAGTGTTCGCGCCGCCGACGCCGAGTGTTGTCGTCGAAACTGGCGCGGTCACCGTTTGGATGGTCAGCGGCCCCGTGCCGTTGCTGAGGCCGTATGTTGTGCCGCCGCAGGACTCAAGGCCCGATTCGGTGTCAGAGCAGGTGAAGGTCGCAGTGACTGCCTGACCGTAGGTGTAGGGGCCGCCGCCGGACGAAAGCGTCGGAACCGAAACGGTCGGCTTCACCGTGTCCACATTGATCGGGAAGGTATAGAACGACGTGTACCAACTCGCTGTCTGGTCCTCTTGGAACAGGAGTTCCTGCGTGCCCGCGCAGTCCTGCGCGTAGTAGTGGAGCAGATAGCTGCCGTCGGGAACGAGGCTGAGCGGATTCGTCGCCGTCGTTGTGAACACCGTGGCCGCCGGGTTGCTGCCGGTGTAAGGCGCTGTCGGACAGGTAGTAGGATTGGCAATCGTCGTGTCCCCCGGGATCGGGCCGTATTGCTCGTTGGAGGGCGGCGGGACATTCCCGGGTGTCGTCAGGCCGTAGCTGATCTTCTCGATCGGCGCCGGTACGAATTGGCCCATTGTGACCGTCCCCGCAACCCCGAGCGGCGGCGTCGCCGACAGTTGTAAGTACGGACTGGAATTGTTGGTCCAGTTTCCGTTAGCGGGGCCAACGAGAAGTGCGGTTCCCCCGGGCGCATTGAACAACGTAACCGTCGTGAGCGGCTCAGGGACTCCATAGACCGTGATGAAGGTCGAGTTGGTGTTCTCGCCTTGGCCCTGCGGTTTGGTGGCGCCCGGCCCGGAGAAGTCGAAGAGCAGGTTCTGCGGGCACATCAGGCCTTGCTGAGCCGCACTCGACATTGGAGTATACGCGCATCCGTCCGTGGAACCGGGGTCCCAGGTGTCAGGTCCCATCAGCAGGCCAACACCGGTGTGGTACGTCCCGCTCGGCGTAGAAATGTCGGGTAATGTCAGCGTGAAGGCGGGGCTGGGCGGCGGATCGAACGACTCCCCGAAGATATCTTCCAGAGCGGGACTCGAAGTGGAAGGGCAATTCGCGCCGCTCTCCATGGGGTTGGTTCCCAGCGAGCAAAGCAGCGTGAACATCTTGCACGCCGGGGCGCTATTCAGGACTTCACCCTGGTGCGGAAAGCAGTACGCCGTCGAGAATGAGGTGCCGTACGTATACGAGGCGCTGGAAGTGGCGCTTGGCCCGAAGGTCGCAGGATCGATCGGCATATCCGACACGTGCTCCGTAATACAGCCCGCCTGTCCAAGACAGTTCGTGCCCGGGATCTCGGCGCCCGCAGGAAACTCGAAATCGAAGGTGATTCCCCCGCTGCCGTTGTTTGGGTTGTTGAGGGTGAACGTTTGCGTTCCGCCTCCCATGGGCGTCGTACCGTTGACCACCGTCGAAGGACCGGTGACACCCTGCGAAGTGCAGCTCGTGTTCAGGTAGAGCGTCGAGTTTCCCATGGAGCCATTGGTGGGCGACAAAGTGTTTTCGAGCTCGATTGTTACCGACTGCAGACCCGGCGAAAGCTTGTCGGCAATGGAGATGGGGCTCACTCCGTAGTGCTGGTAAAACGTCTGTGCCGGAGTCAATCCGGGGACATTGTTGTCCGGATCATAGCCGACCCATGCATCAAGGTCGCCTTCACTATGCACCGTTGTCGAGTTGAAGCAAACCGGCCCCGGAGGGGTGAATTGTGTCGG
>CAYWSR010000031.1:0-29673 GCA_964460385.1 uncultured Occallatibacter sp.
CGGTGAGTGCGTCGGCCTGCTTGGGCCGTTGCTCTACTGGATCACGGCCGCTCTTTCGCGCAGGAATCGCACCGTGCCTCTGGCCTAGACCCACTTCGCGCGCGCAGCAAAAGGCCAAGCCGTGCGGCCGGGCCAGGCTTTTTGCATTGTTCCTGCGTTCCTACTTGGCCGCCTTCACCTTCACCGGCCCGGGGTGCTTCACCTTGCCATCGACAAACTGCTTGGCCGAGTGGATCACCTTGTCGCGCGCATAGGCCGCGTCGTGCCAACCCTTGATCTCCACCCGCTTGCCTTCCAGATCCTTATAGATTGAGAAGAAGTGCGTAATCTCTTTCAGCATGTGGGGATAGATATCGGTGTAGTTCCACACATTGGTGTAGCGCGGATTGTTCTTCCCCACCGCCAGCACCTTTTCGTCCAATATGCCCTGGTCGAGCATCTCCAGCAGCCCGATGGGCCGCACTTCCTGCACGCACCCTGGGAAACTCGGCGTGGGCACCAGCACCAGAACGTCCAGCGGATCGCCGTCGTCGCTCAGCGTGGAAGGAATGAAACCATAATCGCCGGGGTAGTGCACCGGAGAGTGCAGGTTGCGGTCCAGCTTGAAGACGTGCAGCTGCTTGTCGTATTCAAACTTGTTGGTTCCATCCTTGGGAATCTCGATCACCGCGCGAAAGACTTCGGGGGACCGATCGCCGATCGGCAACTCCAGATAATTGACCATTGCTGTGAAGTTCTCCTTGGGGGTAGGGAGGTTGAATGAAGTGAATCCTGGATACAGGCAAACGGAAGGCCTCGAGCGTCGCCGCCCACTACCGCAGGTACTATAATCAGGGAAAATGAAGGCGCATGTCTATGTCACGCTGAAGACATCGGTCCTCGACCCTCAGGGCCAAACCATCCAGAATGCCTTGCGCAAGATCGGTTTTGCCGAGGTGACTTCCGTGCGGCAGGGCAAGTATTTCGCGCTTTCCCTCGCCGATGGGCTCACCGCCGAGGCTGCCCGCGCCCAGGTTGAGCGCATCGCCGCCGAAGTCCTCACCAATCCGGTCATCGAACAATACACATACCGCATCGAGGAATAAGCCCTGTCCGAGCCGCCACCCCAAGCCGAGGACAGTCGTTCATGGCAACCGGCGCAGCAACTATCGGACAGCCGTCTCCGAGTCCCCCTCAACCGGCAGCGTCTTGCTCATCGTCACCATGCGCCCCCCATCGGCGTACTCCACTGTGTCCATCAACTCGTTGATCAGGAAGACTCCGCGTCCGCTCCCTTTGAACAGGTTGTTGCCTTCAAGCGGATTGGGCACTTTGTTCAAGTCGAATCCTGTTCCCGGATCCCGGACCACAATCACCAGCTCTCCGGCCGCGTCAAAGCTCACAGCGCACTGCACCTGCTTGGTCGCATCGCCCTTGCACCCATGTTTAATCGCGTTGGCAAGCGCTTCCTGTGCCGCCAGGTGCACCTCCATCATCCTGTTCTCGGGCCAGCCTTTGCCCCGCAGCAACTCCATGAGGCCGTCGGTTACCCGCTCCATTGCCGACGGATCGGCTGGAATCACCACATTGAGTTCGCAGGTCGAGCAGAACGGGATAAGCGAGCTCAGCGCCTCGATCCCTCCCAGGGCAATGCGTAACTCTTCCAGATTGCGCCGCAACTCCATTTGCGCAGCTACCTGGCGCTCCAATGCCTGTAATGCCTGGTTCTGATCCTCGGTCAGCGTGCGCGGAACGTAGTCGATCACGCAAAGGGTTCCCAATGCGTGGCCATCTCTTGTCTCGATAGGGGCACCCGCATAGAAGCGAATGTGTGGATTGCCCTTCACCACCGGATTGTCGCGGAAGCGCGGATCGTTCAACGCGTCGGGAACCGTAAAAATCCCTTTCTGTTGAATGGCGTGAGCACAGAAAGAGATACTGCGTGGCGACTCCCGGATGTCAGTCCCAATCCGCGACTTGAACCACTGGCGGTCTTCATCCACCAGGGTGATCAACGCTACAGGAGCGTTGCAGATCTTCGATGCGATGAGAGTCAGGTCATCAAACGCCTGCTCGGGATCGGTGTCCAGAATCTTGTAGCTGCGCAATGCTTTAAGCCGCTCTACTTCATTGGTATCCACGAAAAGCCCCTCCGGCTCTCAGATGAGAACCTTGCCCGTTCCAAGCTTGCTTGGAATATACACCGGCATAGGGCACATAAATGTAAGAGCCGAGAGGGTACAAAGATTCCTGTTGCTTTCCAAAAGGAACCGTGTCATTCTAATTCCTGTTGGAAACCTAAAGGGGCAATTTCCGATGAGAGAAAAACCGGACGTATTGCAAGGAACGCTCGCGCTAATGGTGCTTAAAACACTTGAAGTCCTCGGGGCCCAGCACGGCTACGGCATCGCCCGGCGCATCGAGCAGATCAGCGGAGACCTGCTGGCTGTCAACCAGGGCACGCTCTATCCCTTGCTGCTGAAGCTGGAGAACGAAGGCTCGATCGCTTCGGAATGGGGTGCCTCGGAAAACAACCGCCGCGCTCGCTTCTATCGCCTGACCGTAGCCGGCCGAAGGCAGCTGCAGACAGAAACCCGCGACTGGGAACAGACCGCGGCCATTATCGCGCGCTTCTTCAAAGTCAAAGCGGAGGACCTGCCGTGAGAATCCTGCGACGCTTCTTGATGAGACTGTCGAACCTCGCGAAAGGGCGGGATGCCGACCAACGCCTGCAGGAAGAGATCGCCGAACACCTCGCGTTGCAAACAGAAGAGAATCTGCGCGCCGGTATGCCGCCCGCCGAGGCGCGGCGGCAGGCCGCACTTAAGCTTGGCGCAGCCGAAGCGATTCGAGAATACCATCACGCCGAACAAAGCCTCCCCTTCATCGAGAATCTGATGTTCGACGTGCGCTACGCAGTTCGCACGCTCTCAAGGTCGCCCGGATTTGCCATTGTGGTCATCGCCACAATGGCCCTGGGCGTTGGAGCCACCACCGCGATCTACAGCGTGATCGACGCTACACTGCTGCACCCTCTGTCGTACCCACACCCCACAGAGCTGGCCCGAATCCACGACGACCTTCCCGGCGTTGCCGCCAAAGATGTTGGTATGTCCATCCCGGAACTGCGAGACCTGCAGAATTCCGGAATCTTTGAGGATGTATCGATGTACGGGTTCGGGTCAGTCAACCTAACCGGCACCGCACAGCCCGCGCGCATCGCCTTCAGGCCGGTTACGCCGGCTTACTTTGCGGTACTTGGTGTCGCCCCACAACTAGGCCGCACATTCGATCCTCACGACACAACTCCCGGCTTCAACCTTGAGGTCGTCATCAGCGATGGCTTATGGAAGAGGGCATTCGGAGCCGACCCGCACATCATTGGCAGAACTCTGCGCCTCGACAACGATGTGTATCGTGTTGTCGGCGTTATGCCGGCCGGTTTTCGCGATCAGGGGCAATCCAACGAGGAGCGGGGCACCGAGCTTTGGGCGGCAGCCGGTTTTGCGGGTGACCCGGCTCCGCCTCCGATGCGCAGTTCGCGTTTGGCACCTGGGGCCATCGGGCGCTTGAAGTCCGGGCTCTCCACCGTGGCCGCGCAGCAGCGCCTCGATACGCTTGTCAGTTCGCTGAAAATGCAATTTCCCGCAGACTATCCTTCACAAGCCGCATGGACGATCAGGCTTGTTCCCCTCAGCGAGTCCATGGTCGGCAGCATTCGACCGACTCTCGTTTTGCTCTTAGGCGCGGTGGGACTCGTTCTCCTGATCAGCTGCGTTAACGTCGCCAATCTTCTGCTTGCTCGCGCCGGCCGGCGAGTTCGTGAGATCGCGGTTCGCCAGGCTTTGGGAGCAACAAAAACGCGTCTCATCCGCCAGCTCCTGGCCGAGAGCCTGCTTCTATTCCTGCTTGGCGGGATAGCGGGTTTTGGGGTTCTCTTCTGCACCCAGCAACTTCTGCTGCGGTTTATTCCAGAGAGCCTTCCACGCATCCATGACGTATCCATCAGTTGGGGCTTGCTTTTGTTTGCGGTCGCCGTCTCTGTCGCGGCCGGCATCATCTTCGGACTTGCTCCCGCGTGGCTGGCCAGCCGTCTCGATCTCACCGGCACGCTCAGGCAGGAGGGTCGCGCCTCCGGAGGTTCCCGGCACCGCTCCCGCGCGCGCCGTGTTCTGGCAATCAGTGAATTGGCGCTCTCGCTGGTGCTGATGGTTGCTGCGGGTCTGCTGCTGCGCAGCTTTTGGGACTTGTTCCAGGTGCAGCTCGGTTTCAATCCCGACCGCGTAATGGCGGTTCAAACCTGGCTGCCCATTCCGAACGACCCCAAGACGGATATCTACGGAACCGTCGCCCAGGAATCGGTGCTGTTGCGCGAGATTCTTCGCCGCAACCGGACTTTACCTGGGGTAGAGGAAGCGGCCATCGGGAATATGGATTCTGTTCCCCTGGGCCATGGCCGCGACGATTTCAACATGATTCCATTGATTCGTGAAGGCCTTGAAACCACGAGCAATCGGGCTCCGCAAATCGATTCTTCCACGGTCACGCCTGAATACTTCCACCTGCTGGGCATGACGCTCTTGCGTGGGCGTCTCTTCACCAACCAGGATGTTGCGGACACACCCCCGATCGCGGTCATCAATGAGTCCGCGGCCCGCACCTACTGGCCCGGGCAGGAACCCGTAGGACGACGCATTCAAACGGGTAGTGCCAAGCCGGTTTGGGTCACGATCGCAGGTGTAATTGCGGATGCTCGCACTGAATCGTTGGCCGACGCCGGCACTCCAAAGGTCTACCTCAGCGCCTACCAGCACCATACCAATGACCTGGCCATCTATCTGCGCGGACAACTTGATCCCGCCGCCATCCCCGCACAAGTACGCACGCAGGTTCAATCTATCAATGCTGAACTGCCCGTCTTCAACGCAGAGACGCTCGACGACGTGCTTACCTCGTCGCTCTCTGTGAGGCGATTCTCGATGGAACTGGTTGCATTTTTTGCAGCCACTGCCTTGCTGCTCGCCGGACTTGGAATCTACGGGACCATCTCCTACCTGGTCAACGAGCAAACCCGCGAGATCGCAATTCGTCTCGCACTGGGCGCGCAACGAGGCAATATCCTCAGGATGGTTCTGCGCCAGGGCCTCGCAATGGCCGCGATCGGCGCCGGTGCGGGCGTGGCCGGCGCGTTCATTGTCTCTCATCTCATGGCGGGTCTGCTGTTCGGTGTGTCGCCTTACGATCCGCCCACCTTCGTTGGCGTCACCCTTGTTCTTACAACCGTCGCGCTCGCCGCCAGCTACATCCCAGCGCTGCGCGCCATGCGCCTCGATCCAATCAAAACGCTCCACGCTGATTAACCACGCGGAATCGCGATTCAATCCGCAACGATGTGCAAAATTGACCACCCGCGGACCATCCCCGCGCCTACTGTCAAACCAACTGCAAGCGGTTCGTGGCGGCGGATGGCCTCGTCGTGTTCGGGGCAGTTTTTGGCGAAACTCGGGGTTGGTTTTTTCAGGGGTTCACCCCTGCGGGAAGCGAGGAGATGATGGAACCCATCGCAAGAGGCGCGCCCCGTCCACGGGCCAGGATGACAGGTATCGTCTACTTGTCTTTCTTCCTGCTCGCAATCCTCGGCCAACTCCTGGTGAGCAACAAGCTTGTTACCTTAGGCAACGCAATAAACGTGATCTCGGCCGTCTGCTATGCAGTTTTGGCGGTGCTCTTCTACCTCATGTTCAAGCCGGTCAGCAATTGGCTCTCCCTGCTCGCGGCGCTCTTTAACATCGCAGGGTGCGTCGTAATGACGCTTGGCATCCTGGACCTCGTTCCTTCATCCTTCAGCCCCTTGTGGTTTTTTGGACCCTACTGCCTGTTCATCGGCTACCTTACCTACCGGTCCACCTTCCTGCCGCGCATTCTGGGTGCCCTCATGGCGTTAGCCGGAGTGGGTTGGCTGGCCTATCTGTCTCCCACCCTCGCCCACTATCTCACCCTCTACATCGAGATAATTGGCATCGTTGCGGAGGCATCGCTGATGCTATGGCTCATCGTGAAGGGGGTAAACGTCGCACGGTGGGAAGAGCTGGCCAGCGCATCCTGGAATCCCCTCCCATCCCCTTGATCGCCACCGCACGTGCGGCCTCTCCCTAAATGAAACAGCTCTCCCTGCCCCTCCCGCGTTCAAACGCAACGTCTCATTTCTGGGAATGAGCTTCCGCTTCCTCGCTTAAAATCGTTCCATGTGCGGCATTGTCGGTTATGTAGGTCCTAAGAAAGTAGTTCCCGTCATTATCGAAGGGCTGCGGCGGCTCGAATATCGCGGCTACGACTCGGCAGGCATCGCGGTCGGCAGCCCAACCAGCTCCACCCTCGAGGTTCGCCGCGCCCCCGGCAAGCTCGCCAACCTGGAAGAAGTTCTCCGCGAGCATCCCCTCGAGGGCACCTTCGGCATTGGCCACACCCGTTGGGCTACGCATGGCCGCCCCACTGAAGAAAACGCCCATCCGCATCGCGACTGCACCGGCCGCCTCGTCGTAGTGCACAACGGCATCGTTGAGAACTACCTCGACCTCAAGCGCGAGCTCATCGCGCGGGGACACAAGTTCGTCACCGAAACCGACACCGAGATCATCGCTCACCTCATCGAGCAGGTGCAGAAGGACGCGGAAGCCTCAGGTCAGCCCATTCAGCTCGAGGTGGCCGTCCGCCGCGCCGTCAAGCGGCTCACAGGCGCGTTTGCCCTGGGAGTGCTCTCCGCTGCCGAGCCCGACAAGATCGTTGCCGCGCGTTTTGGCCCGCCCGTGGTCATCGGCGTGGGCGAGGGCGAGTCGTTCGTAGCATCCGACGTTCCCGGAGTTCTCCATCACACCCGCAACATCTACTTTCTCGCCGACGGCGACATGGCCATCCTGACCCTAAAAGGTGTTGAGCTGACCGACTTCGACGGCAAGCCCATCCACCGCGCCATCACGCGCATCCAGTGGGATCCGATCCAGGCGGAAAAAGGCGGATACAAGCACTTCATGCTCAAGGAGATTTGGGAGCAGCCGCGCGCCATTACCGACACCACGCTGGGCCGCGTCTCGCTCGACTCCGGCAAGGTCTACCTCGGCGAGATGAAGCTCAGCGACGAGGAACTCGCAGGCGCGCAGAGCATCACGATTGCAGCCTGCGGAACAAGCTGGCATGCAGCGCTTACCGGCAAGTACATGATTGAGCGGTTGGCCCGGCTGCCTGTCGATGTCGACTACGCCAGCGAGTATCGCTATCGGGGCCCAATCGCCGGCCCCAACACCCTGGGCCTGTTGATCACGCAATCGGGCGAAACCGCCGACACCCTCGCCGCCCAGCGCGAGATGATCGCGCTCGGCTCCAAGACCGTCGCCATTTGCAACGTGGTGGACGCCATGGTCGCCCGCGAGGCGCATGGCGCCATCTATACCCATGCCGGTCCGGAGATCGGCGTCGCGTCAACCAAGGCCTTTACCGCCCAACTCACCGCGCTGTTTCTGCTCGCGCTCAAGCTCGGCCAGTTGCGCGGCCACCTCGACGCCGCGCAATCTGTCGCCCTCATTGAGCAGCTCGGCCGCATCCCCGGCAAGATCGAAGAGGTCCTGCGCGCGCGCACCGCGCAGTGCGAGGAGCTGGCCAAGGACTTTGCCAATGCTCGCGACTTTCTCTACCTCGGGCGCGGCGTTCACTTTCCCATCGCTCTCGAAGGCGCGCTCAAGCTCAAGGAGATCTCCTACATCCACGCCGAGGGCTACCCCGCGGGCGAGATGAAGCACGGCCCCAATGCCCTTATCGACGAGACGCTACCCGTCGTCGTTCTCGCCACACGCGATGAGAGCGATCCATCCTCCAGGCTGCGCTACGAGAAGACCCTCTCGAACATCCAGGAAGTCACTGCGCGTTCCGGCCGTGTGATCGCCGTCGCCACAGAGGGCGACACCACTATCGGCGACCTGGTGGAGCATGTGATCCACATTCCGCCAGCGATGGAGCTGCTGAGCCCGCTCATCGAGATCGTCCCCTTGCAGTTGCTGGCCTACTACATCGCGGTCCGCCGCGGCTGCGACGTCGATCAGCCTCGCAACCTCGCCAAGTCGGTTACCGTGGAATAGTCCTCAAGTGAGCTTTCCCATTCGGCCGCCGTCGAGTAGGATTCGTGTGGTTCCGATTGAGAGGTAACCGCACCCATGAAAGCTCGTCTCGTTTTCATCCTCTGCTCAGTCTTCCTGCTCGCGCTCATTGCACTTCCGTCCCCGGCTCAGACGTCGTCCGCCGCCTATGACGCGGTGAATCCGATTATCGGAACCGCCGGCGGCGGAAACACCTTCCCCGGCGCAACACTTCCCTTTGGCATGATCCAGTGGAGTCCCGACACCAACAAGGATGCGTGGTATCGCTACGATGAGAAGCAGGTGAACGTCGATGCGCGCTCCACCATCGCAACCGCAACCAGCATACCTGGAGGACTCAGGATTCTCGGATTCAGTCTGACGCACATCAGTGGCGCGGGTTGCTCGCTCTACGGTGACCTCGCGGTTCTGCCTACTGCTGCCGCCCTCACCTCAAGTCCCGGCGCAAGCTCCGGCGCGGAAATCAGCTCCTATGCCGCATCCTTCGATCACGCGACCGAAGAGGCTCACCCCGGCTACTACGCCGTGACTCTTGCGAGTGGCATTCGCGTCGAGATCACCGTGGCCGAACGCGCCGGTATTGCTCGCCTCACATTCCCGCGGGGCGTTCCCGCTCGCCTGCTCATCAACGCAGGCTCCAGCGCAAATGGCGAGATGGCCATTGAGCATCCCAACGATCACATCTTCTTGAACAACATCCAGCTCCAGGGCAACGACGCCTATGTCGGCTCCTCCACGGCCGGAGGCTTCTGCTCTTCTCACTCGCAATACAAGATCTATGTCGCCGGGCACTTCAACCAGCCCTTTCAGAGCTCCGTCGTGTGGCAGGACGACTCTGTTGACCCCGCGCGCAAATCAGCCGAGGGCAAGCGCACCGGCGCGTGGCTCGACTTCGGCAATGCGCGTGAAGTGGTGCTCAAAGTGGGCATCTCGTTTGTGAGCCAGGCGGGCGCCGAGGCCAACCTTCTGAAGGAGATTCCAGGCTGGAACTTCGATCAGGTTCACGCCCAGGCCCGTGAGACCTGGAGCAGGCTTCTCAACCGCATCGCCATCGAAGGCGGCACTCCCGAGCAGCGAACCATTTTCACCACCGGCGTCTACCACTCGTTCCTCTCGCCCAACCTCTTCAGCGACGAAGACGGCAACTACACCGGCTTCGATGGCAAGGTCCATGCCCTTGCCGGCTCCAAGCAGACTGCGCAATACGCCAATTTCTCCGACTGGGACATTTATCGCAACACCGTCCAGTTCCACGCGCTGTTTGTGCCCGAGCGCGCATCCGACATGATGCAATCGCTGGTCAACGACGCAATCCAGAGCGGCTGGTATCCACGCTGGCCGGCGGCCAACGACGTCACCTACGTGATGGGCGGCGACTCGCCCACCGCCCTCATCGCATCCTCCTACGCGTTTGGAGCGCATAACTTCGACGTGGAGACCGCGCTCAAGTACATGGTGAAAGCGGGAACGGAGCCCGGTGCCGGCCCCCATCACAATTCCGAGCGGCCCTATCTCGCTGACTACCGCAAACTCGGCTATTCGCCCCACGAGAAAGATGGAATCTCCGCCTCGCGCACGCTGGAATACGTGAACGATGACTTTGCCATCGCTCAATTTGCCCGCGCCCTCGGCCACGATTCCGAGTACCAGCTTTTTCTCAAGTATTCTCAGAACTGGAAAAATCTGATTGACCCCGAGACCCAATGGATTCGCCCTCGCCTGAGTGACGGAAGCTGGGAGCCGGGCTTCGATTCCGAGCACTCCACCCCCAAGCGCACCGATTTCCCCAACTCCAACGATCAGGCCGGTTTTGAAGAGGGCAACACCTGGCAGTACTCCTTTATGGTCCCCTTCGACTACCCCGCGCTCTTTGCTGCCATGGGCGGCGAGGACAAGGTAATTCCGCGTCTCGACCGTTTCTTCCTCAAGCTCCGCTGCTGGGGCGAGCCCTGCTACAACATCGAAAACGAGCCCGACTTCGTCGTCCCTTACGCCTATGTCTTCGCGGGCCAGCCGTGGAAGACCCAGGAAGTGGTCGCGCGCCTTGCCGCCACCACATTCAAGGCCGCACCCGACGGCATCCCCGGCAACGACGACCTGGGCGCAACCTCAGGCGTTTATGTATGGAACGCCCTCGGCTTCTACCCCGCGATTCCCGGCGTGGGTGGCGTCGTTCTCGGCGCGCCCATGTTTAGCAAGGCAATTCTCCATCTCGGCATGGACAAGACGCTCATCGTGAGTAGCCACGGCTCCGGAATCTACGTCCAAAGCGTCAAGCTGAACGGGAAGGATTTTGCAGGCTCGTGGATCACCCTCGATCAATTGGAAGCGGGCGCTTCGACGCTCGAGTTCACGATGGGACCCGAGCCAAATCGCGAGCGCGGCCGAGACCTCGCCGATAGGCCGCCAGCTTTCCGCTAGATTTATTGCACCGTCAGCGTGAGCTGCTGCGTCGCCGTCGTCAGTCCCGTGCCGGCGGCTGAAATCGTCAGCGTCGATGTCACTGGGGTCGTTGAGCCACCGCCGCCCCCACTCGATCCGCTGCCGCATCCGCTCGCCGCAAACAACCCAACGACCCCCGCTATCCCCAGCGCAAGCAATGTGCGGCGTTTGCGCACCAACGCCAGCGGCAGCAAGATCAGGCCGAGCGCCAGAGCAATACCCATCCGTTGCCCACTCCGCACAGCCGCAATGGTGCTCGGTGTTTGCACCGAGATGGCCACAGCAGTCGTCGCGGTTGCAGTGGTCAGGCTCGCAGGAGCCGGAACCGTGCACGTGTAGCCGGCAGGCGCGCCCGCGCAGGTGAAGGTCACTGTCCCTGCGTAGTTGGTTGAGTCCAGCACCAGCGAGTAGCTCGCCGTCTGCCCTGCTTGCACCGTCGCTGTCCCGCTCGCTCCCGCCGCAAGCGCGAGGGCCAAGGAAGGCGTGAGCGCCACGGCACTCACCTCACTCGAAAGCGGTCCCTGGCCCGCACCATTCACAGCAGCCACCTTGTAGTAATAGGTCGATCCTTGGGTCACCGTTGTGTCCGCATAGGTGGTCGCGGATACCCCGCTTGCCACCGGCATGCCCGATTCGCCGCCTGCCGAAGTTCCACGCAGGATGTTGTAGCCGGTCACCGTGCCGCCCGCCGCGGTCCAGGCCAGGTCGATCTCCGTATTGCTCTTCGCGGCCGCAGTCAGATTCGCGGGAGTGCCGGGCGGCACCGGCCCCGAACCGGCAATCTGACCGTAGACAAACGACTCGCCGCCAAGCCCGATGTAGACCTTGCCGAAGGTGTCCTGGCTCGCGCCCATCGAGTTGGGCGTAATGTAGACGCCCAGCGGATAATAGGCCACGCGGTCCCAGCTTGTGCCCGCGTTCGTCGAGCGGAAGACGCCCCACTGCGGATCAGTTGTGAGCTGCCCATAAAAGTAAACGGAATACCCTGCGTCGCCGGCCTGGCCGCTTCCCGCGCCCACGGCCAGCGTGATGGCATGGCTGATTCCCGCAATCTGCTGGAAGGTCGCGCCACCATCCGTCGAGTGGAATAGCCCGTGAACGGTGGCGGCAGCCCATCCGTCCGCAAACCACAAATCGTTCTGCAGCTTGCCGTTCACCGCTAACTGGCCATCCCACGTCCAGTCCGGCAGATTCGCGTTCGGCTGCGCAGCCCATGTCTGACCGCCGTCGGTAGACACGTAAATCGAAGCCGGCGCATGGGTGAACTTCAGATAAAACCTGTCCGCCGTGAAGGGATCGGCGCGCAGCGTGCGTTGGGAGATCTGCGGATACAGAAAGCTGCTATAGCTGTTCCCTGCGATGGTCATTCCATCGGCGTTCAGTCCGAATGAAGCGGTCACGTGCCAGGTCGCGCCGCCATCCTGCGAATACTCCGGCGCGAGATTCGCCGGCGGATAGATCACGATGTGGTCATGGCCGAGCGTGCGATTTCCGCGCAAGCCCACGGCGATCATCCCGGCGGGTATATCGCACTTGCCGTTCCCGCACGCCCACTGCAAAGCCGGCCCGAAGGCCTTCCAGGTCAAGCCGCCATCCGTCGAGTAGCCCGAATAATTCTTGCCATTCGTATACACATTGCTCGATGTGATGGCTATGTAGCTCGGCATGTCTGGCGAGTAGCTCACCGACGTGCCCTGCGAGATGATCTCCTGCTGCAGCGGAATCTGCACGGCGCTGAAGTTGTCCGGGTTGGGAATCGTGAATCCCGTGGTGTCCATTGCAGAGACGATCAGCGTATCGCCGCTTCCGGGCGGAACAACAATCTCTTCCGCCACCTGTTCCTCAATTCCGGTGGTCACAATGGTCCATTTGGGCGGATTGGCCTGCGTTGCCGCGCTCGCCGTCGCGGCAGCAATCGTCAGTGGACCCTCCTGCCCGGTCGGCGTCCACAGGTTCCCGGCAGAGTCAATCTTCAATCCGCCATTGGAGTGCCACGAGCCGCCGTTCATCCCCACCGTTTGCGGAAGCCAACCCAACGTATTCGCGTAGGCCGGCGAGCCGAGGTCGATCCATGTAGTTCCGCCGGTGTCTGACCGCGCCAGGCTGGTGTCCGCTCCCAGGGCATAAATGCGCTGGGGGTTGGTTGGGTCGGCCACCACACTCGTCAAAGCCTGGTTAATGAAGTTCGTGCCGCCCGACTGAAGCGAAAATCTCGTCCACGCCGCAGCCACGTAGCGCCAATAAGCGCGAAGCCCATTGTTTGTATTGGAGTTTTCCGCCACGTAGAGCGTGTCCGTCGGATCGATGCTTGAGGAAAGCGCCTGGTGGCTCAGCGCCTCGCCACTCGCCGCGTCTTTCACGCCCGTCGAAATGTCCGTCCAGGTTTGCCCGCCATCCTGGCTCTGGTACACATCGCCACCCGCGTCGCCGCTGTTGTTGATGCTCACGGCATAAACTGTTTTGCTCAACAGCACGCCGTTCGCGGTCACCGTCCCCGGCGCCTTGGCAAACTGAATGTTAATGAATTCCACGTTGGTCGGCAGGCCGCTTGACAACTGCACCCACGTCGTCCCGCCGTCAACCGAACGGAAGAGCCCCTGTGTCTCGCTGCCGAAGTAAAGCACCGAGGAGTTCGCGGGGTCCACGGCAAGGCGCTCGCCGTACATCCGATTCGTGCCGTTCGGATTGGCCACAATCGCCGCGGCTTCCATGTTGCCCGGAGTAAAGTTCAGCCCACCATCGACACTCTTGTAGATCTCCGCGTAGTTCGTCGGGCATTGCACATCGCAGCTGTGTTCGGTGGGGAAGACCATGTACACAACGCTCTTGTTGTTGGGGTCGACGTTGACGCTGCTCTCTCCATAAGACGATGGCGCCATCGTCTCCGGGGTGAACTGCACACCAGACCCGTTCGGGTTGCTCACCCGCATCGGAATCCACTGCTGTGTCGGCACATCCCAGCGGTAAGCGTTGCCCACGTCGGTGCGCGCGTAGCGAACGGTCGGGTCCAGCGGATGGATCACCATCCCCACCACCCAGCCGCCGCCGCCAATCTTCACCGGCTTCCACTGGTAGGTCGAAGAAATGTCGGTCGCCTGGGCCGAGCTCGCCAGCGGCGTCAGACCTGCCCCAGCAACTACGCCGGCCAAAATGCACCGGGTCAAAATCCGCTGTGTCAGGCCGCGCCAAATCATTCTGCTTTGCATCGATGGCTTCTTCTGGAGGCTGCTCACGCCCTGCCCGCGAACTCGCCGCTCTCGGTGTAGACCTTCACGCGCTCGCCTTCCTGGATGTAGAGCGGCGCCTTGATCTCAAGGCCCGTCTCCAGCCGCGCCAGCTTGGTCACCTTGCCGCTCGTGTCCCCCTGCGCCCCGGCCTCGGTGTAGGTCACTTCAAGTTCCACCTTCTCTGGCAGCTCCAGCCCAATCGGGTTCCCGTTGAACTTGTTCAGCTTCACGATCGCGCCCTCCACCAGGTATTCCAGAGCGTTCCCGATCATGCTCTCTGAAAGGCGCAGCGTATCGAAGGTCTCCTGATCCAGAAAGTAAGAGCCCTCCGTATCGCTGTAAAGGTACGATGCCTCGACCGTCTCGAGATCCGGCTCCTTGAACTTTTCCCCGGCCTTGAATGTCTTGTCGAAGACGGCCTGCGTCAGCAGGTTGCGCATCTTCAATCGAACCAGCGTTTGTCCGCCCCGCGCGGTCGGCGTGGAAACCTCCGCATCCAGGCAATAGTACGGCGCGTTTTCAAACTCGAAATACATCTTGCGCTTCACGGTAATGGCTTCAAGCAATGCGGCCATGGAATCGTCAATAACCTCAATCCGATAAGTATGAAAAGCCGGCCGCACACGCCGCCGGCTCCCGGTTCATTATAGAAGTCGGTGGCGATTGCGGGCTTCCTAAGGAAGGCGCATTTTCCGGTTTGGCGGTAGAGAGGATCTTTAGGCGAGTGGTGTCTTCGCCCCAATTCTCACTCGTGCCGCGTAGACGGCTGTGCCGGCACCGAGCGCTGGCGCGACAGGCAGAACCACGCCTTTGCGTAAATGCCGCTGAACTCGGCCGATCGCAACTCCACAATCTCCAGCGCGGGCTCGATGGCTTCAGTGACTTCGCGCGCCGAGCGGCGTGGCGGGCCCACCTCGCGCGGCTCGCCTTCAGTGCTCCCGATCAGGCTCAGCCACAAGCCGCCCGGCGCGAGCACGGCGGCGACATGCTCCGCGAAGCGTTGCCTCTCCTCTGCCTCATCGAACACATGGAAGCAGCCGCGGTCGAACACAAACTGAAATGGGCCGCCGGAAGGAGGCGCGGCGAGGATGTCCAATGCAGCGAAGCGGCAACGCAGTGCGCGTCCCGCCATTTTGGCTTCGGCCCTTTCGACGGCAAGCGGCGACACATCCACCCCGACCACGTCGAAACCGCGTTCCGCCATCCAGATTGAATTGGTGCCGGTGCCAGCGCCGATCTCAAGCGCCAGGCTCGGCTTCACCGCGCCCGCGGTGATGAACTCGACAAGCACAGGCTCCGGTTCCCCGGTGTCCCAGGGCAGTTGCCCCGACGCGTAGCTGTCATTCCATGGCGGGTGCGGCATCTCGATACGAGTTTAGTCCAAACCGGAACGAAATCGGCCCGGCCGCCCTTCAGGCCCATCCCGGTGTCCCACATCACGCCTCAGCGCTTGCCACAGAGTGCGCCCACTGGCGATACTGCAAATGGTCCTTATTCGGGCCTATCCCTGCATTGCAAGCGAGAACAGCCTTGGCACGTGAGCTCTCTACCGCTCGTCTTCTTCGTAAAGAATGCATCTCCCAGGTCGCCCAGTGTTACCACTTCGACTTTGTGGTCGAAGGGCAGGACAGCTTCCCGTTTTCGCCCGGCCAGTTCATCTCTGCCGTGGCCGAAGACCCCAACGGCAAGCAGCAGACGCGCGCCTATTCCATCGCCTCTGCCCCGTACGGCAATCATTTTGAGCTCTGCGTCAACCGCGTCGAGGGCGGCTTCTTCTCCAATCACCTCGCCGATCTCACCGACCTCGAGCCGGGCGGCGCCATCCATGTGCACGGCCCCCACGGCCACTTCATCCTCAAGGAGCCCATCACCGACTCCATCCTCATCGCCACCGGCACGGGCATCGCGCCCATGCGCGGATTCACGCAGTGGCTCTTTCCTCCTGAAACTGGGCCTGAAGCCGGTCCCGACCGCAGCAACGGCAAACAGATCTGGCTGGTCTATGGCACCCGCTACGAGACCGATATCTACTACCAGGCTTACTTCGAAACGTTGGCCCAGCGCAAATCGAACTTTCACTATCTGCCCACGCTGAGCCGCGCCCAGGAAAGTTGGACCGGCCTGCGCGGCTATGTGCAGGACCACGTAGCCCGCATCGTCGAGGAGCGCGCCCACAGGCTGGGCATCCCGATGCCGCAGCCCGAGGTCGACCCGACCCTGCTCGCCTCCGAGCTCAAGTTCGATATCTACGCTTACATTTGTGGATTGAACTTCATGGTCTCGTCCGTGCGCGATCGCCTCGCCGGCTTCGGCTGGCACAAGAAGCAGGTCGTCTTCGAGCGCTACGACTAGGGCGCCGCCGCGCCCTTCCCCTTGCGGAGAGCCGCTAGGCCGTCACAGATTGAACAGCTCGCGCAGCCTCTTCGTCTGTGCGCGGCTCACCGGAATCTCGGTCTGCCGCTTGTCGTTCATGCGCAGCTGGTAGCTGGACTTGAACCATGGAACGACCTCGCGAATGTGGTTGATGTTCACCACAAACCCGCGATGCGCCCGCCAGAAGACCGCGGAATCGAGCAACTCCAGCAGCTCCTCGAGGGTCCGGCACTTCGACTGCCCCTCGAATGTTTGGGTCACCACGCGAATCACGCCCTCGTCGATCGCCGCGTAGCAGATATCCGCCTGGTCGATGAGCAGAAGCCGGTTCTGCGCCTGCAAAATTAACTTCGCTGGCTGGTTGCCCCGCCCAGCGCCCTGTGGACGGTTCAACAGCTTCAGCAGCGCTTCAAGCTGGGACTCGATCCCTGAGTCGCCAGGCGAGTCGCCCTGTGTGCCGACCCCCGCTCCATTCGCTCCCGGCCCATTTCCGCCCGTTGAGGCCGCGTCGATGCGATTCCGCGCCCGCGCCACCGCCTGCTCCACGCGCGCCTGATCGAACGGCTTCAACAGGTAGTCCACCGCATTCACGTCAAACGCGCGTACGGCGTACTGGTCATACGCGGTCGCAAAAATGATCTGCGGCAGCGGTTCGGCGCTTCCGCCCCGCAGGCGATTGCGCTCCATCACCTTCTGGATCACGGCAAAGCCATCCAGGCCGGGCATCTGCACATCCAGAAACACCAGGTCGGGCCGATGTTCCTCGATGAGATCTACCCCCTCGATTCCGTTCGTTCCCTGCGCAACCACGTCGACGCCGCCCGCTGAGTCCAGCAGGAATTGAAGTTCTTCCCGGGCCAGCTGTTCGTCGTCGATGATGAGCGCGGTGAGGTTCATGCGGATTGAGGACACATGCGGATTGGAAGTCTGATTGTAGGAAGCTGAGGCGCCCTGGTCAATCTACGCGGGACCGGGTGGGATGCGATGCCAGGGATTTGTTGTTACTCGCCCAGCACGTGCAGCCGCGCCGGCATGTGGTCGCGGGACAGTTCGTGCCCGCACCGCGTGCAGAACTGGTCGCTGGCGCGCACCGTCCTGAAGCAGTTGCCGCAGCTCGCGGTCAATTGATAATTGCACTGCGGACAGAAATGAAAGTCGCCCTGGACGTGCGTGGCGCAGGCCGGGCAGCGCGAAACCTGTGGCTGGCGCAGCAGGAAGTAAAGCACCGCGCCGATGCCGCACGGCATCACCAGGCAGATTACGATCCAGAAGCGCGAGCTCATCGCACGGCGAGGAGCGTCCTTGCTCACGTACCCAACCATCAGGAAGTAGAGCGCCACCAGCGCGCCCCACGACAGGCTGAAGTAGATGCGCAGCCCGATCGGAGGAGGAGGGCTGTTCCGTTGAGTCGGCAGTACAAACCAGAAGTAGTACTCCATCAACAGAAATGCCACGGCCGCGGTCGCAATCGACCACGTCGGGATCATGCTCTTGTCTTCGTTGACCGAAATGGACTCAGGTTCGCGCATGGTCTTTGCCCTCTCTCAAGAGGGATCTTGCCGGGTTCAAGCGTAGCTTAACCCGTGCTTAAGTGGACGAAAGAATCAACGGGGAAGTTGCTTCCTGCTTAGCCGGAGCCGCGATTATTCCCGATCGCCGGGTCTAGGAACGGCGCTTCAGCCAGCCGGCAAGCAGGGCGCAAGCCAGCAGAGCCGAGCAAAAGAAGAAGATCCAGACAGCGAACTGGCTGGCCATCCCGCCCAGGTGCTCCTCGGCAATCAGGCTCTCGGCGGCCCACCACACCAGCGGTCCCAGCGCCAGAAGAATCACCAGCGTAGCGGCCAGGGCCAGCGCGCGTGTTCGCTTGCGGTCGGCTTTTTGCTCCTGCATCACGCCCAGCGAGGCCATCACCACGCGCCGCGTCCGATAGGCCACTGCACAATCGCGATGTGCCTGGGTTCCCGCAAGAGACGAAAGCACGTCGCGGTCAACGGACCCGCTCATGCCTTTCTCCCCCGTCTTGCCCAGGCCTACCGTGTTCACATCGCCTCCAGATTCAAATCGCTTCGAGCCGGCGCAGGGCAGACTTCTCGAGCTTCGGCTTGAGGGCCGCCATTCCGCGGTAAAGTCTTGATTTTACAGTGGAAAGAGGAGCCCGCGTCACTTTGGAGATCTCTTCGAGCGACAGGTCCTCGTGGAATCGCAGCACCAACACTTCCCGATGCAGTGTATCGATCTGCATCAATGCCGCCGCAATCCGCTCCCGATCTTCCAGGTTCGACAGCCGGTCGAACGGCGTTGGATCGTCGTCCGCGGCATCAAAGCTCCTGCCCCGGTCGTCGTCGTTGTTGGGCTCGAAGATCTCGTCCAGGCTCGACATGGTGCGCTTCCGCCGCTGATCGATCACCAGGTTGCGGGCAATCGCAAACAGCCAGGTGTCGAATCGCGCCTGTCCGTTGAACTGCGCCCCGCGCACCAGGACCCGCATCCAGACCTCCTGGAACAGGTCCTCGGCCATCTCTCGATTACTGGTCAGGTAGAGCAGGTAGCGCAACAGTCTGTGTTGATGCCGGACGATCAGTTCGTCCAGCAATCCTGCATCCTGGCGCTTCAGGCCCTCTGAAACGGCAAGACTTTCCTGCTTGACCTGTTCCGCGTGGGCAGCGTCGGCGCCCCGGGCAAACAAGGGTCTTAAAGTCGCAGATACACTCATCTTGCTAAATTAGACGCCAGGCGAGTGGCCGAAGTTCCTGAAAAACATCAATTTGTCGCAAAAGCAGTGCTTTGTGACTCTCAAAACCGGCGTTCGCTCCGTTCTTCCTACCCCACGTTCGGGTCCCCTCAATCTTCACCCGCTCTTGGTTTCTTCTTCGCCACCCGCAGCGCCTCTTCCACCGCTTTGGCCGCCCTGTTTTCACGCGCTTTACCCTCCTTGTAGTAGAAGATGCCCAGCAGGTGTCCGCGCCTCTGCGTTTGGGTCATCGCCTCCCAACCCTTCTTCGCCAGCGGCTCTCTCTGGAACGCCACCCGCAAAACAGGCGGGACTTCCTGCTCCCCCTCCATCGTCAGCATCAACCGCTCGGCCCACTGCCCGGCCTGCTTCTTTCGCGTTGCAGGGTTGGCCGGCTCGCTTACCATTGCACAAATCACCCGCCGCATGTATTCGGTCAGCCCATCGAAATAGCGCCGCAGTTGACGATCGCCTTTCAACTCCGCTGCCAGCTCGGGTGGCATGAGTGCCGGCCGCTCTTCCAGGTCCGGCTCCATCACAATCCGTACCCGCGACCCGACCTGGGCCCCGGCTGCCTTCTGCATCTTCCTGTTCACCAGCAGAAAGTATCCACCGCCCTCCGAATGCGAAATCCCGAAGAGCGAGCTGCGAAAAGAGAATCCTTCAATCTCTCCCCGCACTCGCTGGCGCACGCGCTGGGGCCACGCCTTGTCCACGTCGAAAGGAATGCGCGCAATCACCCAGCCCAGTCCATTCCTCAGTGGCTCGAGCACGGCAGTGAACGATCTTTGGCCTGAAGGGTTCATGTTTTTGCGGGCCGGCTTGTCTTCTTTGCTCAAAGGCTCATAGTGTGCGAATGCTTCAAGTATGCCGTCCCACTCGTCAGCAATCAACCGCCCAACTGGTCTCGGTAACTGATCCCGGAAAGCGCCCCTAAACCCCTCCAATGCGGTCTCGTCCAATCTGGAATACCATGTTGCGTAGTTTGGAGTCGGAATCTATGAATCGCAATCCCCAGTTGCGCCTCCTTCTTTGCTCTCTCGCCGTTGCCCTTTTCGCGCTTTCGCCCAAGGCACAGGCTCCTGCGCAGGATTCGACCCAACCGCAACAGGCTCCGCCTCAGCCCGCCGCTACGCTCTCCATCGCCGCCCGCGAAGTCCTGCTCGACGTGGTCGTTACCGATCACAACGGAAGTCCCGTCACCGGGCTCACCCCCGCCGACTTCACCGTAGTCGAGGAAGGCGAGTCGCAGCGGCTGACGCATCTTGAAGAGCATCACCCCATGAGCGCCGAGGATATGGCTCGCCTCAAATCCATGCCCCAGCTCCCGCCCAACACCTTTACCAACTACACCCCGGTGGCCAACACCAACGCCTCCACCGTCATTCTGCTCGACTCCCTCGATACCCCCGTCCAGGCTCAGATGGAGCTGCGCCAGCAGCTGATCGACTATCTCAAGCACATGCAGCCCGGGACGCCGATCGCCATCTTCCAGATCGACACTGAGATGCGACTCATCCAGGGCTTCTCCGCCGACCCGGCCGTCCTGCTCGATGCGGCAAAGGGCAAGCGCGACATGCCGTCCCTGACCAAGCCCATCTACGGAAACCGCGAAGAGTATGACCGCGCTCGCATAGCAATTCTTCGCAGCGGTTTTCAGCTCATGGGCCGCTATCTGGGCGGTTTCCCTGGCCGCAAAAACCTTATCTGGCTCACCGGCTCAATTCCCGGATCGTACCGCAACGATCCTCTCGGCACGTCCTTCGGCAAGTCGTTCCATGACGACTTCACCGTCCTCCAGGACAATCCCGGCGATCTGCCCGGTGCGTTGATGGATGCGCTCACGCTGAGCCGCGTCGCGGTCTATCCCATCGACATTCGCGGCCTGCAAACCCCGCCCCAATTCATGGCCAGCAACAATGGTCGGCCGTCCCCCGGCGCAAATATGCGTTTTGAGGGCAGGCAAGCCTTCGAGCACATGGATCTGGACACCATGGCCGATCAAACCGGCGGCAAAGCCTACTACAACACCAACGGTTTCAAGCAGGTGATCGGCGAAATCGTCAGCAACGGATCCAACTACTACAGCCTGGCCTATGCCACAACCAACCGAAAGTGGGAAGGTCAGTTCAGGCACATCAAGGTGACGGTCGATCGGCCGGGCCTGCAGGTGCAGTACCGTCATGGCTACTACGCCGTCGACCGTGCCGCGCTGGAGCAACGCCTGCTCGCCGCGATGGCAAGAAGAAAAGCGAATGCCGCCAACAACCCATTCGGCGACGAGCAAGCTCAGGACGCCGACGCCAAGCCGCCAGCTTCAGCGCCAAACGCAGCCCCAACCCCAAACGATGCCGGCGCGCTGATCAAGCACCCCAAAGGCGGCTTTGAAGCCACCATGCAGCTCGGCGCCATCCCGCCCACCGAGGTCATCTTCACCGCCAGCCTCGCCGTCGACGACAAAATTGAAAAGCTCGATAAGAATGCCCCGCTGCCCGCGAACAATTATCTCGAAGCCAACTACAAGGGAAAGCCCTTCCGCACCTATACCGTCAAAATCCACGCCGATGCCCGCGCCTTCAGAATGAATCGTGAAGCCGACGGCAAGCGTCACGGCACGGTCGAGTTTGTCACGCTCGTCTTCGACCAATTCGGCAATCGGGTCAACTCCATGTTGTCCACGGCGATGCTCGACATGAGCGAGGACCGTTACCGCCAGTTGCTCGCGCACGGCCTTCAGGCGCAGGAGCAGATTGCCGTTCCCGTCAAAGGCAACTACTTCCTTCGCGTCGGCGTCCACGACGTCCCCAGCGACCATATCGGTGCTCTCGAGATCCCCGTGGATGAGGTCCATCCGGCTGTGGCCGCACAGAGTGTGCAGAAACCCTGACATTCTGGCGCAGCGCGAACATTTCCCCGTGCGTTCATTCCCGGCCGTCGATCCGCCGTGTATCCTCGTTCCGAGTAACTTTTCAAAGAGCTTTGCCTGCTCGCCGACTCCCCAAGGAGAACCAAGTATGTCGTCCAAGAAAAAACTGCTCGTCGCCCTTGCCGCCGTTGTTTCCTTCGCCGCTCTCGCTCATGCCCAGGACAACGGTCCCTATAAAGTGCAGAACATCAAGCTCGTCGGCGGCGATGGGGGATTCGACTACGTCACCGCCGACTCCGACGGCCGCAACCTCTACGTTGCCCGTTCCGGCCCTGCCGGCCACATTGCCGTTTTCAACCTCGACACGCTGGAGCTGGTAGGCGACATTCCAGGAACCAGCGCCCATGGCGCAGCCGTCGACACAGCCACCGGTCACGGCTTTGCCACTTCAAAGCCCGTTACCATGTTCGACGCCAAGACCTTTGCCATCCTCAAGAAGATCGACGTGCAGGGCAACCCCGACGGCTATTTCAACGATCCCGTCCATCACCGCTTCTACGTCCTCAGCCACTCCGCGCCCAACGTCACCGTCCTCGACGACAAGGACGGCTCCATCCTCACCACCATCGACCTCGGTGGAGCGCCCGAGCAGGCCGCATTTGATGGCAGCGGCAAGATCTACATCGACCTCGAAGACAAGGATGCCATCGCCGTGGTCGACGCCAACACCATGACGAAGGTGGGCCAGTACGACATCTCTTCGAAAGGTGGAGGCTGCGCCGGCCTCGCCCTCGACGCCAAGAACAACATCCTCTTTGCCGCCTGCCGTGACAAGAAGAACATGATCATCCTCTCCGCCGCCGACGGCCACATCCTTACCGATCTGCCCATCGGCAACGGCTGCGACGGCGCCACCTTTAACCCCGCGACGATGGAAGCCTTCAGCTCCCAGGGTGATGGAACGCTCACTGTCATCAAGGAAGACTCGCCCACCAGCTTTTCGGTCGAGCAGACCGTTGCGACGCCGGCCCGTGCCAAAACGCTGACGCTCGACACAAAGACCAACCAGATCTACAGCATCACGGCTGAGTATGGCCCCACCCCTCCCGCACCACCCGCGCCAGCAGCTGCATCCGCTCCGACTCCTGGAGTTACGCCTGCCGGTGGTCCTCCGGCCTGGATGCGCGGTCCGCGAGCGCCCATGATTCCGCACTCTTTCCAAGTCCTGGTTATCGGCAAGTAAGCAAAACCGGCCGCCCCATTCCGCAGCGTCACGGCTCCGAGGCTGACAAAAAAGTCTTCGAGACCAGTGTTTTCAGGTTAGACTCGCTGTGAAACCTGCAGCCGGTCTTCTTCCCCGTTTAAGTCCAACTTTCCCTCAGTTTTCGGCCCTCCGTGGACTTGTGTTCCTGGCTGCATTGCTCGAGAGAGATGGACCACATCGACAGAAGCTCCGATGAAACGCTGGCGCCGGCCGCGGCGTCCAGCCTGGACGCGCAGACGCCTGCGCACAATCACGCTGCTAGGTTCAGCCCGGGCGACCTCATCGATGGCCGGTTCGTTGTTGTCCGCTTCATCGCCCGCGGAGGCATGGGCGAGGTCTATGAGGTGGAAGACCGCCAACTGCGCGGGGTTCACGTCGCTCTCAAGACTATCCTCTCGCAATATGCAGCCGACCCGGTGATGCGGCAGCGCTTCGAGCGGGAAGTGCTTAACGCGCGACTGGTTGTGCACCCCAATCTTTGTCCCATCTACGACCTCGGTCACTGGCGCCGCGCCGAAGGGGACCTCAACTACCTCACCATGAAGCTGCTCCCAGGCGAAAGCCTGGCCGCTCGAGTCGCGCGTGAAGGCCCCCAGCCCGATCAGGATGTGCTCACCATTCTTCAGCAGGTCGCCGCCGGCATTGCCGCCGCGCACGCTGCCGGCCTGCTCCACAGAGACATCAAGAGCGCCAACATTCTTGTTCAGGGCCAGGGCCCACAACTGGTCGCCTGGGTCACAGATTTCGGCCTCGCGCGTGCAACCTCCGCCGATGACACGTCCGTCACCACCCACGGAGTTGCCGGAACGCCGGGCTTCATGGCTCCCGAACTGTTCTATGGCAGCCCTCCCACCACTGCAAGCGATGTTTATTCCATCGGCGTCGTGGCCTACCATCTCCTCACCGGCCGGCTGTCCAGGGTCTCGTTGAAGCGCGGCAAGGGAAGCGCGCCTGCCCTTGACCCTGCCCAGATTCCGGTTCCATGGAAGCGCTTTGTCGAGGGTTGCACCAGGCCCGCAGTCGACGAGCGCTTCCAGTCCGTCGCGGAGGCCATAAGCGCCTTGCCCGCCCCGGCTGCGCTCGCCAATGCTGGATCGGCACGGCCGCAGCGTATCTCCCGCCGCCAATTGATCCTGCTGGGCGCCGGCGCAACCTCCGCGGCTGCGCTGGCTGCCTGGTTGGAATGGCCGCAAATTACCAACCTGCTCGACCCCCTGCCATCGGCGCGTCATGTCGCTCTCCTGCCGCTGCCCGCCGAACCAACGCCACCGCTCCTCTACACCGTCATTGAGTCCATCGGGCAGCGTCTGGCGCGCGCAGAGGCATCCGTTGCAAATTTGCTCATCATCACGCCCAAAGACCGGCTCGACCCCGCGGAGCTGATTGACACACCGGCAAAAGCGGGTAGCTCGCTCGGGGCCAATCTGGTCCTCGCCGCATCGCTGAATCAGACTCCATCTACAGCCACGTTGAACCTGCGCCTCCTCGATGCGCACTCTGAGCGTGTGATGCGCAAAGCGACGGTTGATTGCGCGCTGTCTGAGATCAGCACCCTTGCCGAGAGGGCCTCACGCGAGGCCGCACAATTGCTCCAGTTGCCCGGCAAAGACGTCCAGCTCAGCGATCCTGAGGAGTTGAAAAGCGTTCCGCCGGATGTCTACCAGGCCTATAGCGACGCCGAGCAGTTGTTGAACCAGCCAAACCATGCTGGCCTCAAGCAGTCCATTGACAAGTTCCAGCACGCTCTCGATCTCGATGCCCATTTCGCGCTCGCCTACGCCAGGCTGGCCATTGCCTATATTCGGCAGTTCTACGTGGGCAAGGAACCAGCCAACCTGGAACTTGCCGGCAAAAATGCGGCCAGCGCTCTGCGCTATAACCCGAACTCCGCCATGGCCCTCCTCAGCCAGGCGATGGTCTTGGTTTGCCAGGGTAAGCCGGGGGATGCGCTGGCTTATTTTGCAAGGGCCCAGCAGACGGACCCTGGAAATCCTGAGGTGCTCTTCCAAAAGGCATGGGCGTTGGAGAAAAAAGGCCTCCTGCCTCAGGCGGAGAAGGCCTATCGCGACATTCTCGTCGAGCGCCCAAACTTTTGGCCGGCCTACAACAACCTGGGTGTACTGCTGGCGCAGCAGGCCAAATACGCCGAGGCGGCCAAGGCCTTTGCACAGGCAGGAGCATCCGCCCCCAGAGTCGCGCAGCCCATGGCAAACCTGGCGCAGACATATCTCCAGATGGGAATGCACGATGAGGCCCGAACCGCCTTGACCGAAGCCCTCGCCCGCGGCGAAACCGAGGATAACTACCTCGCTCTCGGCGACCTGGATTTTATCGATGGCAAGTATGCGGCAGCACTGGCCGACTACAGCAACGCAGCCCGCCTCAACCCACGGAGTCACCTCGCGCTGCGCAACATGGGCGACTGCTACACCATGCTGGGCAACGCGAAGATGTCCAGAGACTGCTATGAGAGGGCAGCGCGCGCGTTGTCAGCCATCTTGCAGGTGAACCCGCAAGATGGGCTGGGCTGGGCAAACCTTGCCTTCTACAACGCCAAGATCGGCGACCGCGCATCCGCCGAGGTGGACATTGAAAACGCCCGGGCGCATGGAGATGAGAAAAATGTCGACCTGCAGTTCATGCTGGTTCAGGCGCTCGATGTCCTGGGCAAGAAGGTAGAGGCGCTGAAACTGCTCGATTGGTGCATGAACCACAAACTGACTCCAACGGATGTAGACCTCGCATTGGACCTGAAGGACTTGCGAGCCACTCCTGAGTACAAGCAAATTCTGAGGCGCCTGAAAGACAATGGGAAGGCATCTGCGGCTTAATCATTCCAAGAACCAGAAACAGGAAAGGACAAATTCATGAGGATGACAGGGTTTTTGCTTCTAATACTCGCGTTTGTTGCCGGAGTGTTTTTCGGCATCTGGATGGACTGGTCCGCGGTGAAGAACGTACTGGCGGGCGGACGACAGCTCCAGTACGACGTGGAGCCCTATTTACAGGCGAACCTGGACGTGAACCACGGAGATACTCTTTCGTTGGTAGGTCCCGATGGAAACCCAGTTGCCGGACTGCGAATGAACTTCAACGGTTATTCTCCTTGCAAGGCTGGCACTTCGCCCGATAAGTGCGAAATCGACACGACTGCGGACGCGGGCCCTTACTACTTCACTTGTACGGGCAGTAGTGTTTACAGTTGCCCAGATCCTGCAATCCAGCAGTCGTCAACAAATGGGGGCACCGGGTTGGAGGGCTATGGCTTTTACAAAGCTCTGAGCGTTGATGTTGCGCATCTGCTTGGAGAAGCGCCCTCGATTGAGAAAAAGCAAATTGTGGTCGCTAACAATGCTGCTTCCGCCACAGCCAGTACGCTTGTAGCGTACGTATCTTGCGACTTGCTCACAAAAACGACCAAGCTGACAAACCAAAATGGTTCCGTCGATTACACCGATCTCAAACCGGATACCAACCAGCCGGTGTTTTGGATCAGCCCCAAGCCCTTTAACCTGACACTTTCCAGTTGGCCAGCCGGTTTCTGCCCGACGCCCCCCAATGGGGGAGGAAACGGCATAAAGCAGGCCCAGTGCAACGACCTGTTGGCGGGTCAGAGCCTGAATTACACGGTGCAGGCCCTGCCCTCATCCACCACGGCATGCTCCGTGAAGCCCGCCACTCTGGCCACGCCTGCGTCCAGCCCCAAAAAATAACAGCACTAACCTCGCGCTGCCCGTTCCCCACGGGCGGCACGCCAGTCCAGCCGCTCCCCGCATCAACGATCTTCTACACTAAGCTTCATGGAAGTCTTGTACGGTGTGCACCCGGTGGAGGAAGCGCTCAAGGCCGGTAAGCGCAAGTTTGACCATGTAATCGTTGCCCGCGAGCGCGAAGACCTGCGCCTCGAGAAGCTTGTTGCCCTCTGCCGCGAGCACGGCATTCGCGTGCTGCAGGAGTCGCGTGAGCAGCTCACCCTGCGCGCGCAGACCGCCGCTCACCAGGGCATCGTCGCCATGGTTCGGCCGATGGGGATCCTCGCCATCGAAGACCTTTTCGCCGCTGCTCCTGCCGTCCCCGGCGCAGCGCGTCTGCTGCTCGCAATTGACGGCGTAGAAGACCCGCAGAACCTCGGCGCACTGCTCCGCGTGGCCGATGGCGCGGGGGTCGACGGAATCGTTCTAACCGAGCGACGCTCCGCTCCTATCAGTCCGGTTGCAGTCAAGGCCAGCGCAGGTGCTGCCGAGCACCTCCGCATCGCGCGCGTCGTCAACCTCGTGCGCGCCCTTGAAGACCTCAAGCGCCAGAACCTATGGATCGTTGGACTCGACGAACGCGGGACCGCCGACTACGACACCTTCGACTTCACCGGCGATTGCGTCCTGGTCCTTGGCCGCGAAGGCGCAGGCCTGCACGACCTCGTCCGCCGCACCTGCGACCACCTGCTGCGCATTCCCATGGCCGGCGGCGTCAGCTCACTCAACGTCTCTGCCGCAGGCGCAGTGGTCCTGTATGAAGCAGCCCGCCAGCGTCGCCAGGCGCTGCGCCCGACGCGCCCCGGAGCTTCCCCCACCTCCGCCTCAGCGTCCAAACCAAAGAAACAGAAAGGCCTGGGCTCATGAAGTTGCTTCTTGCCGGCATCGCGGCATCGCTCGTTCTCGCTGTCGCAGCCTCTTCCGCCCAAACCACGCCAGCGGCCGGCTCCACGGCCCCCCAGCAGGCCCCAAGCCAGCCGGGCGGCAAAGTCATCTTCTCCAGATCCATCGACGAGAACGGCCAGACTACCACCCAGGCCGGGCCCGCTGCCGCTGCGCTCAGCCCCGCCCAGCCGGCTAAAGAGCCCACGGCAGCAGACGCCGAACGCGAGGCCGTCACCTTCACCGACTTCGACATGGATGTGCGCCTGCGCCCCATCGAGCAGCGCATTGCGGTCCGCGCGCTCGTCACCGTGCGCAACGACAGCAAGACCCCTCTTGCCCACATCCCCCTCCAGCTCTCCTCGTCGCTCAACTGGGAGCGGATTCGCCTCGACGCCCACGACCTCACCTTCCCCGTAGCCACGCTCAACTCTGATACTGACCACACCGGCCAGTTGCATGAGGCAGCCGTCACTCTTGCCCAGCCGCTTGCGCCGGGCCAGACGCTCCAGTTCGACGTCTCCTACTCCGGCTCGATCGCTCCCTCCGCGCAGCGCCTGCTCGCGATCGGAACGCCGCCGGACGTTGCCGCTCACTCCGATTGGGACGAAATCAGCGTCCCCTTCACGGGCCTGCGCGGTTTCGGCAACGTCGTCTGGTATCCCGTCTCCAGCGTTCCCGTCATCCTCGGCGACGGCGCTCGTCTCTTTGATGAGGTGGGCGAACACAAGCTCCGCATGGCGGGCGCGCGCTTCAAATTGCGCCTGACCGTCGAGTCGCCCCACGGCCGCGCTCCAACTGTTGCCCTCATCAACGGCCACATGGTCGCGCTCACCCAGACGCCCTCCGGCAGCCTCAACGACGAGGTCTCCGACATCACCCAGGCCGAAAGCCCGGCAACCATCCTCGGCTTCGACGCGCCCAGCCTCTTCGTCGCCATCCGCTCGCTCCACAGCGGAGCCAACACCTTCTACTGGATCCTCCCGGAAAACGAGGCTTCGCTGCAGGCTTGGGTCAAGGCCGTGGATACGGTTACTCCGTTTCTCAAGGGCTGGCTCGGCCAGATGCCACGGTCTCAACTCAACCTGATCGATCTGCCCGATCCCCAGGATGCTCCCTTCGAAACCGGAGCGCTGCTCGCGACCTCCATTCGACCGGCCAGCCCCGACCAGCTCGAGGGCATTCTTGCTCACGCCCTCACCCACGCCTGGGTGCAGTCGCCGCGCGCATGGCTCAGCGAAGGCGTGGCCCACTTCATGGGGACGCTCTGGGTGGAGAAACAGCGCGGCCGCGATCAGGCTCTCGAAGCGCTCGAGGCTTCGCGCGCCTCGCTCACGCTCATCGAGCCGGAGAGCCCCGGCCAGAGCTCCGGCCAGCCGCTCGCCCAGGCCATCTCTCCCGTCTACTACCGCACCAAGGCCGCCTACGTTTTGTGGATGCTCCGCGATGTGGTCGGCGACGCCACGCTCTCGGCCGCGCTCCGCGCCTACGACCCCACGGCCGACGTCAGCCTCGGCTATGGCCGCGACACTGCTCCCGGAACGTTTCAGATGCTTCTGGAGCGGGCCGGCGCACAGCGCGACCTCAAGTGGTTTTTCGCCGATTGGGTCGATGCCGACAAAGGCCTGCCCGACCTCAGCATCGAAAGCGTCTTTCCCACCCAGGAGCCTTCAGGTTCCTGGCTTGTCGCTGTCAATATCGACAACGCGGGCTACGCCGGTGCCGAAGTTCCAGTCACAGTGCGTGGCGTCTCCAGCTCAGTCACGCGGCGCGTCCTCATCCCCGCGCGGGGCAAAATCTCCCAGCGCATTCTCCTCCAGGAAAAGCCCACTCAAGTCCAGCTCAACGATGGCACCGTCCCTGAAACGCAGGCCTCGGTCCACATCAAGAACTTGGATTAGCAAACCGGCGCCCCCTCAGCTCTCGCCCGCTCCAAGCTCCCAGCCCCCGCAACCCCCACCCAAAGGAGGATGCACGCCGCTCGCCGATCTGGGTACGATAGCCGAACGA
>CAYWSR010000032.1:0-29483 GCA_964460385.1 uncultured Occallatibacter sp.
TCAGCGTGGAGAAAGTCTTCGGCATGGCGGCATTGAGCGTCTTTGTCATGTTCTTTGCCGTGTTGCTGCTGTTCAAGGAGCCCCGCCGCTCCGGCGAGGCGCAGACCGAAAGCCTCGGCCACGTTGCCAGGAACTTTCTAACCGTTGTGTCGAACTGGCGCTTCATGCTGTTTCTCATCATCTTCTCGGGCTATTACATCGCCTTCTGGCAGGAATTCATCATTCTTCCCCTCTATATCCATGAGTACGTGAATGCAGCGAGCAACACTGAAGCGCTGCTCAGTTGGGACTCACTCACGGTGATCGCACTGCAGATGGTAGTCAGCATTCTCACCCAGAAAATGCCGGCGTTTCGCGGCATCACGCTCGGTACCCTGATCTCGGGCCTGGCCTGGATCCTGCTGATTGTGCATCCCAGCGTGCCCATGGCAGTGGCAACGCTGATCGTAGTGGCGATTGGCGAGATCACGCAGCAGCCGCGCTACTACGAGTACATCTCGCGCCTCGCGCCCTCCGGGCAGCAGGGAACCTATATGGGCTTTGCCTTCTTGCCCATTGGCATTGGGTCGCTCGTGGGCGGGTGGTTTGGCGGCTTCCTGATTCATCGCTTCGGTGAAGTTCTGCATCAGCCGCAACTCATCTGGTGGTCGGTATCTGGAGTGGGCGTGGCGACGGCCGGGCTGCTCTGGGTTTATGACCGTCTGGTACGCCGGGACGCAGCGGTAACGGCGTAGCGAATCGCCCGAAATCGACGGGTGCCGGGTGCCCCTGGACCGGGGTCCCAACGGACGGGTCCTTGTCCGTGGGGTGGAGATTTCGCTTCTGAGACCTGGGATCCGAACAGTCTTATCAACCCCAACCCACGCAAAAAGTCCCCACTCGCATCCAATTCCGCCTTACACTGCATGTAAATTACCGTCGCACGCCATGCCCGTTGCCCAACTCACTCTCGAGATCCGCATTGACTACGCCCAGTCGCTCAAAGACCGCCGCCACGTCGTCCGTTCCCTCAAAGATCAGCTCCGCCAGGCCTTCAATGTATCTGTCGCCGAGATGGACGAGGCCACCCTCTGGAACAGCGCTACCCTGGGAATCGTCGCCATCTCCCGCTCGCGCGACTATCTCCACGGCCTCATGGAAGAGATCGAACGTGCCGCCCGTCGCATGACCGCTGAACTGAGCGCCGAACTCGCCGACGCATTCTGGGACTACATCGAGGGGTGAACGAGCAGGGTGCCTCAATCAGTCGATCAAGGGGAGACAGCGCCTTACGGAATTAATTCCATCAAACCCAATGCTCAAAGTGCGCTTTGCGCCGTTCCCGTCAACCGCGTTTTCGACGGGCATTGCCGATCCACGCGGGATTGACCCCGGCAGCCTCGGCGCGCGTCTTGCAGATTATTCCTCGTACTGCCTGGCGGAGGCTTTGTCTCTTTCCAGTTGACAATTCAAATCGCCTTCAACCATGAGACCGCTCTAGCCGCTTCTGGCCGGACTCGATCGGATTCGTGGAGTATCCGAACCAGCAGGCCTCTCCGGGTTATTCTCTGGGAATCGGTCGAGCAGGACCACATTGAGAAGCGCTTTGTGGACTCGGATGCGGCCGTTGTAGTCGATCAGGCCCAGCTTGCGAAAGCGATTCATGAAAAAACTGACCCGGGACCGCGTGGTGCCGATCATCTCCGCCAGAGTTTCCTGCGTAATGGGAGGAACCAAATGCTCCGGTTTACCCGGCTCGCCGAATTCTGACAGCAGCAGGAGAATTCTGGCCAGACGCCTCTCGCTGGAGTTGAAGAGCTGATCCACAAGATCGGCCTGGGCTCGCATGCTCCGGACCAGCAGGAATTTCAAGTACATTTCGGAGAGGGAATGCTCCTCGTGCATCACGCGGATCATCTCTCCCCTTTCGATCTTGAGCGCGGTACAGGCGGTAATGGCGCTGGCGGTGGCCATATGCAGTCCTCCCACGCTCGCCAGCGACTCCTCTCCAATGAATTCCCCGGCGGGGAGAAGCGCGATGGTCGCCTCCTTCCCTTGATGCGAAACCACGGTGAGTTTTGCGCGGCCCGTCTGAAGATAGAAGATTGAGTCAGCCGAACTCCCCTGCGAAAAGAAGTTTTGCTTGGGCTTCAATTGGACGATTCTTCGCCCCACCCCTGCCGTTGCCAGAAATGCCGCGAGGTCAAAGGTCATGCTTCGCACCTCCGCCAAGGGAATGGCTCGTCCCGGAGGCGGTCTTCATTGGAGCAGCAAGGAGTGGCATCCGAGGTGCCGAATTCACATTTCCCCAGGTATCGCGGGTTCGGCAAGGTGGAGTCACAGTGGAAGACGCGATGTTGACCAGGGGTGCCTTCATCGGGAGACCTGCAGCGAAAGAAACTTGAGGGTAAACTGATTACCTAAATTAACCCTACTCGCATATTCTTGCGATCTTTGTACGGTTTCTCACATAACCCCCAAATATCTTCGTACGGTACATGACATAAGTCGAAGCCTATTTGTACGGTATCTGACGTAACTCGAAAGATCTTTGTACGGTATCTGACATAGCCCGGGCTTTATCAAGCGTCGTGAGCTTTGACCATCCTAATTATGATAGGGTTTTTTCTGAAAGTGAGGATTCCTTGCGCACGGGCAACTATAAGAACACTCTTTTGAAGGCTCTAGGCGGGGAGATCATTGATCGCCTTCGTTTGCAGCCGGTCAAATTCGAACTGAAGCACGAGATCGAAAACCCTGGCGATCCGATCGATCGCCTCCATTTTCTCGAAGAGGGAATGGCGTCGATGACCACAACATTCAAGGATGGCTCTCAGGTCGAGGTTGGGATGTTCGGTTATGAGTCGGTCATCGGCGTCTCAGCTCTCATGGGAACAAAAAAGAGCCTGAATCGCGTCTACACCCAGATTGCCGGCCATGGCTATAGCTGCCACGTGGAGGACGCGAGAAGAGAGTTCCGCCTTGGCGGCGCATTTCAGTTTCTGGTCCTGCGCTATGTTCAGGCACAACTTGTTCAGGCAATGCAATCCGCCGGATGCAACGCGAAACACAACTTCGAACAGCGGCTCGCCCGCTGGCTGCTCCTCTGCGCGGACCGCGCGCACACCGGCACGTTCAAGATTTCGCATGAGTTTCTCGCAGACATGCTTGGGGGTCGCCGTCCCACTGTCTCTACCACCGCCGCGACTCTCAAGCGAAAAGGACTTATCGAATACACCCGCGGAGAAATCCGTATCCTCGACGTCCCGGGGCTCACGAAGACTTCTTGCGAGTGCTATCTGATCATCAAAGATTACCTCGACAATTACACAAAATTTGACACCGCAATCACTGCGTAGCCCCTTTACCCGCCGCTGTCGCAGACAGCAGCCGCGGCCCCGGCAACCTGGAGAGTGGGTTGGTTTCAACGGCCACATTTTTATTGGCGTTGGTCCGCTGTAGTGTCTCCGACGACTTTCGGGCAGGGTCCTTTTCCGTTCGCCCGGTCCGTTGGTGAAAAATCACCGAAGCACTCTTCGAGCCACGATAGGCCCACTGAAGCCGGCCCAACGTCGCCAGTACCGTCCGGGAACCCACTCCCCTGTCTCTGCTATCCTGAAGCGTTCATCCGGCGGCGGATGAGCGCTCTGCATCCCCCTCGCCCCACTTTGCACCCGAGGAGCAAGTCCCATGCCCGAGAACCGCGCGCGCAAGCATCATCAGGACCGGGTGGCCGAAACACTGCGTCTTGAGATCGGCGTCATGATTGAGGGCGAACTCTCCGATCCCCGCATCGGCTTCTGCCACGTCAGCGAGGTTTGCCTCAACCCCGGCGGCAAATCCGCTCGGGTCTACGTCGCCGTCGATGGCAACGTCCCCGATATCGCGGAGGCGGAAAAGGACACCATCGCAGGCCTCGAAGCGGCGAAGGGCTACATCCGCTTTGAGATCAAGGAGCGCCTCGGCGTCCGTCACGTCCCCGATCTGCTCTTCTTGGCCGATCGCTCCGGCCGCTTCCAGGCACGCATCGACCAGCTCATGGACCGCTCCCGCAAGCGCCAGAAGCCGGCCACCGAGGCGCAAGCCGACCTCTCGTCTTCCTTGCCCTCAGATTCCATTCCCAATCCCAATCAGGTTTCCAGGCCCGCTTCCAAATCTGCTCTGGAGTAATCCGGCATGGCTCCAAGGACCGAACCGAGAACGGCTCCCCGCGGTGTCACCTCGCCGCCCCCCCCGGATCCCGTCGCCGCTATTCTCCAGATCATTGGCCAGGGCGGGCGCTTTCTGGTCTGCTCTCACGCGCGGCCCGATGGCGACGCCGTCGGCAGCATGTTGGCCATGGCAATGCTCCTCCGCCAGCTTGGCAAGCACGCCGACCTGGTCAACCCCGATCGCGTGCCTGTCGTCTACCGCGGCCTGCCTGAAGCCGACTCCATCGCCTTCGCCCTCAGCGTCCGCGGTCACTACGACGCCGTCATCCTCCTCGAGTGCGATGGGATCGAGCGCGCCGGTCTTCGCGGCCTCGACCAGTACTTCCTCATCAATATCGACCACCACATCACCGGCTCCGACTGGGCCAATCTCAACTGGATCGACCATCAGGCCGTCAGCGTTGGCGAACTCGTCCATCGCCTTGTCCAGGCATCCGGTGCCCAGGTTACCCCGCAGATGGCCACCTGTCTCTACACCACTCTTCTCACCGACACCGGCGGCTTCGTCTACGGCTCGCTCCACGCCTCTACCTTCGCCCTCGCGCGCGACCTCGTCCTTGCCGGCGCCGATCCCGTCCGCATCGCCCGGGATGTCTGCTTCTCCGCGCCCGTCTCCAAGATGCTCATCCTCGGCGCCGCTCTCTCCAATCTCAAGCGCGACGGCCGCCTTTGCTGGCTCTCCATCACCCACAACGACATGGTCCGTACCTCGGCCGCCGACGAAGACTGCGAGGGCATCGTCAACTACGCCCTGGGCATCGCCGGTATCGAGGCCGCTGCCTTCTTCCGCGAGCTGCCTGAGGGCCGCATCCAAATCAGCCTCCGTTCCAAAGGCTCCATCAACATCGCCGCAATTGCCGGGCACTTCGGCGGAGGCGGCCACGAGTTCGCTGCTGGCTGCACCGTGGACGGTCCCCTGCGCGAGGCCGTTGATTACATCCTCGCCGAGATCCGTTCCGCCCTCGCTGCCGTCCATTGCCCCTGACCCGCCTGGTTGCCTTTGACCTCCCTAAATCCCTTTAACCTGCCCTTGAGATTCCGCCCGAATCTGTTAGCCTTGTCCCTGTCCGCTCCCCCCATGGACTTCTGTGGACTTGCCACGTTTGCTTTGCCTCCGCCGGATTCCTCGCGCGGAGCTTTTTTGCAGCCGGGTTCGCCCGCTCTTGAATCGCTCGAACCCGCTCCTGAATTGCTCTATTTGGACAGGTTTTGGACGTGGAGACTGAACTCGTGGAATCGCCTTCGCCCGATGCGGAGCCTGCGCCGCGCAGACGCCTGCCCTCCTGGGCAACCGCCTCCGAGGTAGCTGTCGTTCTCTGTTTCATCCTCTTCTTTCTCCTTTACGGACTCACGCCCATCCTCGGCGGCGATGGTCTCGGCCTCGTCGGGGCGGATGAGCCTCGCTACGCGCAGATCGCCCACGAGATGCTCAACCGATTCGACTCCGCGCACACGCTCGGCGACCGTCTTCGCGCCTGCGTCACTCCCTATCTCTACGGTCACCCCTGGCTTGAAAAGCCCGCTCTCTACTATTGGCGCGCCATGTTCCTCTTCCAGGATTTCGGCGTTCACGATTGGAGCGCCCGCTTGCCCTCCACCACCTTCGCATTCATCATGGTGGGACTCATCTACCTCCACATGCGACGATTCCGGCCCGGCGGACACATTGACGCAGCCCTCATCACCGTCTGCTGCGCCGCCGTCATCGGCTTCTCCCGCGGCGCCTCAACCGACATGCAGATGGCCGCGCCTCTCGCCATCGGCCTTCTCGGCTGGTACGCCTGGTACGAAACCAATTCCAAGTTCTGGCTCTACGACATCTACTTCTTCACCGGTCTTGCCACCCTCGCCAAGGGCCCGGTCGCCCCCTTCCTTGCCTTTTGCATCATTGCTGCCTTTGCCTTTCTCCGCCGCGACGGCGAACGTAAGCTTCTCCCCTGGCTTCTCTCGGGCACCTGGCTTTTCTTCGACGCCCTGTGGTCAGCGTTTTTTCTCTTCTTGTTCATTCTGGGGAATCTCGCAAACCTGTTGTATTGGCAGATGACGTCCATGACTTGGGCTACTTGGTTGATGACTACGGCGCTATTTAGCGTGGTCGTCTTGGCCTTTTGGTTCTTGATTGCGGTCTTGCCGATTCTTCGCCGTTCCCTCTGGTGGCCAGGAGCTTTGCTCTACTTCGCCATGGTTCTGCCCTGGTTTATCGCCGTCCAGCACCAGAACCCCACTTTCTTCCGCGAGTTCTTTCTCGAGCACAACCTCGAGCGATTCGCCACCGATCGCTTTCAGCACAACCAGCCGCCCTGGTACTACCTTATAGTCGTAGTCCTCGGCATGATGCCCTGGACCGTCATTGCCATCCGTGCCCTCGTCGACGGCATCCTCACCTCCGTCGCTGAGTGGCGCCTGCGCCGAGTCTCCAGGACGCGCCCCGCGCCCAAGCGCCCCGGCGACGCTTTCCCGGAGTTCCTCGTACTCTGGGCACTCATACCCATCGTGTTCTTTACCTTTTCTGATTCCAAGCTCCCCGGCTACATCCTCCCCTCAATTCCTCCGCTTGCCATCCTCACCGGAGACTTCCTCTTCCGCCGCCGCGCAGGTCTTAACCGCTGGCTCCTCCTCGGGCACGCCGTCCTCTGTGGTGTCATGACCATCTTTGCCCTGCTCCTTCCCTGGTTTGTCGCCCATGGAGCAGTCCTGCCGCCCACACGCGCCCTCCTCGTAGCCCTCCTCGCCGCCGCCGGCGCGGCCGCCCTCATCCTCATCGTCGTCAAAGGATGGGGCGTCACACGCCTTCGTCTCGTCACCACGTGCGTTCTCGTGGTTCTCATGCTCTTCCTATACGGCGTAGGCCCGTTCTGCGGCATTCCTGAGGTCCACGCCACCAAGCGCGTCATCCATCTCCTCGACCGTTCCTACTCCGCGCGTCCCCTGGCCGAGCGCCTCGCTGCTGTCGCGCCGATCGACGAAACCGTTGCCGTCTTCAACGTCCGCCGCGACGTCGAATACGGCCTCGCCTTCTATCGCAACCGCGAAGTCGTTAACTATCGCCAAAGCGGCGTTCCCGACGAGCAGCACATCCTCGTCGTCCGGGTTGCCGGTCGCAAAGGCATCGACCTTCACACCCCCGCCGACCTCGAAGAGTACCTCGCCGACCGGCACTACGAGCAGCTCTTCACCTGGCCCGAGCAGTCTTTGGTCGTCTATATGGTTGGTGCTCGCTAGGTTTATCGATACACCCGACTAGGACACTGTCGGACCTACGGTAGACTGCTGTGCCCCATCCATCCCGCGGTTTTTCGAAGAAAAATGCGGAATGGGTGGGATACCAATGAAGCTTGGGGTCACGCAATCCACGATGCCCTAGCCCAGATCATCATCATGCCCACCACCTCCAATCCCGTCCTCACTCACTTTGCCGGTCCCACGCGCTCCCACTCGCGTCTCCATGCCGCTGTCCGGCCCATGACCCACCCCGGCATCCTCCATCGCACCGCTGTTCTTCTCGCCATCTTCACTCTCGGCGCCGTCATCATGTGGACCCGCGTCAAGCCTTACGAGTTTGCAAGCTCCGCTCACCTGCGTCACGTTGCCTTTGCCGTAGCAGTTGTCTTTCTCGCGGCCATCGCGTTGCTTGCGCTCACCCTTCACTCCCGCACCCTCGCCCCCATCACCGCCCCTACCTTCGCCCTTTTGCAGGGCATCGTCGTCGGTTTCCTCACCACCATGCCCGAGGGCCGCAACTCCGGCATTACCTCTCACACCGTCAGCTTCACCATTGCCATGGGCCTCTGTCTCCTGCTCGCCCACCGCTTCGGCCTCCTCTCCACCTCTGACTCCTTCCGCAAGAAGATCGCCGTCGCCGTCTCCGGCGTCCTCATCTACCTCGCCGGCTCATTTGCTCTCATCCGCTTGGGGGTCCACGCCCCGCTTCAGTCCGTCGACTGGCTCGCCGGCCTCCTTTTCGGCCTGATCGCCGCTGCCATTGCCGGCTTCGCCCTCGTCAGCGACTTCGACGCCGCCCTCCGCCACGCCGAAGACACCTATCCCGCATACATGGAGTGGTACGCTGCCCTCGGCCTCGTCCTCACCATGGTCTGGCTCTATGTTGAAGCCATCTGGATCACCCGAGGCGGCCGCGGCAAGTGATCGGCCGCCACTTCGACCCAATACCCCAGACCCCAGACCCCAGACCCTAGACCCTAAGTTGCCTTCCCCCTTCACTTCGTGCAACATGGACCCAGTGTTACTTTGGGAATCCGCGTCTAACCCAAAGAGTCCGCACTCCCCGCACGGATCATCGCCAAGGACCAGCATGGCATCGGCTGTCTCCATCCAGATCCTCGACCTCCGCCACTTCGCGGCGCCGGTGCTGCGCCCTCTCCTCGATGCCGAGGGCGAGCTCTGGAAGCAGCGCCTCCACTGGGACTACCACACCTCCTCCCGCCTCCTCATGCAATACCTCGACAGTCACATGCTTCCCGGCTATGCCGCCGTCGAATCCGGCCAGGTCACCGGTTACGCCTTCTGTGTCTACGAGGAGACCAAGGCCGTCATCGGCGATGTCTTCGCCCTGGCCAGCGCGCCGCCTGTTCCCGGCGCTTCAACGCACGCCGATCCGCCGCCAACCGCCCATCAGATTGAGCAGACTCTCCTCACGCATCTGTTTGAGACGCTCCTCAACTCGCCCCATGTCGATCGCATCGAGTCACAGCTCCTGCTCCACACCTCCGGCGAGCACGCCGGCCTCTTCCGCGAATCCTGCTTCGAGGTTTTCCGCCGCCTCTTCCTCGTCCAGCAGCTCGAGGGTCTCTGGGCCCAACCCGCCGTCGACCTGCCCCCCGGCCTGGAACTCCGCGCCTGGCGCGACGACGATCTCGCCCCCGCCGGCCGCCTCATCGCCGACGCCTACCGCGGCCACCCCGATAGCGTGATCAACGACCAGTACCGCTCCCACCACGGCTCCCAGCGCTTTCTTCACAACATCGTCCGCTACTCCGGCTGCGGCGTCTTCTCGCCCCAGGTCTCACACGTCATCGTCGAGCGCCGCACCCGCGAACTCGTCGCCCTCATCCTCGGTTCCCGTGTCAGCAACGAGAGCGGCCACATCACCCAGCTCTGCGTCCACCCCAACTTCCGCCGCATGGGCCTGGCCCGCATGCTGCTCTCTCTCGCCGCCTTCCATTTCATGCGGCTCGGCGCAGTCGAAATCTCTCTCACCGTCACCGAGTCCAACACCACCGCCATCGACCTCTACACTTCAGAGGGCTACGCCTGCTCCCGCACCTTCGATGCCGCCGTCTGGCAGCGTATGCGGACCGCGTAGGTTTGGATTTTCAGAAAGGTCCGCAGGGAACAGCCTTCAGCCCAATCGCCGCCCCATTGCATCCTCAATCAACAGCGCGAGCGTCAAGGGCACAACAATCAGAACCCCGATGGAAAGCCAGTCAATCTGCCCACTGTTGTGCCACATCGTCCATGCATGGGTACCGTGGCCGTAGAGCGTTTCCAGCGTCAAAGCACCAAACGCGAAAGCAAACCATCGCGGGCGCTTCAGCAGAAACCAGGCGCAGACGAGATCGATCGGAAAAAACGCCGCGTGGCGCCAATGAGCTCCACCCACGCCAAACGCAGGATGAAAGAACACAGCGGCATGGTAGATGGCAGCGCCAACGAACAAGATGGAGATGATTCGGAAGAGAGATTCGCGGGACATCGTCCGACGCCTACCGCGCAATAAAGTACATCAGCCAGCTCAGCACGATCGCCGAGCCCACAAACAGCACAAAGCAGTACGCCCCGTAGCGCACCATCTTCTGCGGAGTATCGCGCATCGTGATCCCAAAGACGACCGACGCGAACAGCGCAAACAGCACCACCGCTGCAAAGTGAGAAAGGTGCATCAGCTTGCCTTCCTCCCCGTACGCAGGTTGTGCGCGTCCACTGCCGCAATCACGTTCAGCAGCCCAGCGACCACGATGAATCGCGAGCCCCAATCGGCCGTCGTTTCCTGCGGCAGCGTGGTGCCCCAGCCCATTACGCGACCCACCACATAAAGCAATCCGGTGCCAAGATCCCCGGCCATGCTCAGCAGGTCGAGAATGTCTTTTGCTGCGGTGTGAATCTGCCCCTGCATGGCCAGACCGATCGCAAACATCCCCACAATCGCCGCCGCCAGCAGCGCCCCACGGCCCCACTTCTTCAGCAGAAAATGCCCCGCCCCTGGCACCAGCCATCCCAATATCAGCGGCAGATACACAAACCCCTGATCTGGACCCTGATTTCGGCCCTGCACCGCGCCTGTCTTCTGTCCTGTCGCCATTCCTTCTTGACTATATCGCACCGGGCCCGCTGCTTTACCTAGCTGCCAGTGGGAATGATCCCGGCGTTCTCGACCATCAGGATGATCGTCCGGTGCGGCGCTCGCGTGCGGTGCACCACTCCTCTTGGAACAACGAATCCCTGTCCGGGGTCCAGTTCCACTGTTCGCCCCTCGAGGTCGATCAGCAATTTCCCCTCGACGACATAGAAAAATTCATCCTCCACGTCATGTTTGTGCCAGTGATATTCGCCTTCCATCACGCCCACGCGAACCACCGAACCATTCACATGGCAAAGCGTCTGGTTGAACCACTTATACTCGCAGGCTTCGGCAAGAGCCTTCACATCGATGGTCTCAAGCGGCCCGTGCAGGATGTTGAGCCTTGTCTCATAGGGGAAAGCCGCCGTAGATTCAGCCATATCGCACTCCTGTCGACAGAATAATAGTTGCCAGACCCCAGACCCCACACCCTAGACCCTGACCAGCTCCCGCTGCACCTTCCCCGTCACCCAAGCCTTTCCCGGCGCGGTCAGCATGTCCACCTCGCTGCGCACGCCAAACTCCGGCAGATAGATCCCCGGCTCCACGCTGAAGCAGGTATTCGCCAGAATCCGCCGCACGTCGTGCGTCTCCAGGTTGTCCAGGTGCGCGCCCGGCCCATGAATCTCGTGCGCAATGTTGTGCCCCGTGCGATGCGTGAAATACGGGCCAAACCCCGCCGCTTCAATCACCGCCCGCGCCGCATCGTCGGCCTCGTAGCCGCAGATTGCCCGGCCCCCTGCGAACGCCTCTTCCACCGTCTTGATCGCCGCGTCCCGTGCATCGCGCACCGTCGTAAACACCAGTTGCTCGCGCTCGGTCGGCTCGCGCCCCACCACCCCGGTCCAGGTAATGTCGTAGTAGATGCTCTCCGGCGTGTCCACGCGGCCCCAGATGTCGATCAGCACAAAATCCCCATCGCGAATCGGCGCGCAACTCTCCGCCTTCGGCTCATAGTGCGAGTCCGAGGTGTTCGCGTTCACGCTCACATCGGGCCCGTTCTCCCACACCAGCCCCTCGCGTCGCATCGCCTCGCTCAGCCACTGCACCATCTCATACTCGTTCAACCCCCCGTTGCGCACCCTCTGCCCCATCGTCTGCCACGCCTCAGCCACGATGGGGTCAATCGCCTTCTGCGCCACCGCGTGGCTCGCCATCTGTTCCGCGGTCAGCACCGCTTCAAACTGGCTCACCAGGTCGGCCGAGCTCACAATCTCCTTGCCCAGCCCGCGCAGAAACTCCACCGTCCCGGCGTCCACCATCGAAACGTACATGATCGCGTTATTCGGCGAATACTGCATCGCCAGCCGCCATGCCCCGCCCAGCATCGCCTCCAGCCCCCCGGCCAGCTCCTGCCAGCTTGAATAAACGCCCTTCGCCCCGGGCAGGGTATCGAGCCGTCCCTGCTCGATCCGGTGCACCAGCTTCCGCGGCTCTCCGGTCGCCGGCACAAAGTAGTACCAGCGCCGCGTGATGTGCGCCTTCGGGTCCAGCCCCAGAATCCGCTCTCCGATCGGATCGCGGTGATGATGATCGTAAAAAAGCCAGCCATCGTGGCCAGCCTCGCGCACTGCCGCCTGAATCGCCTCTAAGTTCATACCGGAAATAATACTGGTCGAGCCGCTCTAAGCAATAGAAATGATCACCTTGCCGAGTGCATGGCAGCTCTCAACATGCCGCGCAGCCTCGGCTGTCTCCTGGAGTGAATACCTCTTGCTGATCAGAGGCCTCACCGCCCCGGACTCCAGCATTCCCGCCAGCACATTCAGGTCCTGTGTATTCACCTTTGCCAGCACCCCAGTCAGCTTCTGGCTCGAAAACCGAGCGGCAATCGCCTGGCCCAGCATCCCGGCCATCAGTTCCCAACCGGATTTGTCCGGCCCGCCGCCGCCGCACCCCACAAAAACGCCGCGAGCAGTCAGCGCCTTCCGCATCGCGCTCAGCGGCCGGTTCCCGACCAGGTCAAAGATCACGTCGAAGCTCTCGGCCCCGCGTGTGAAGTCCTCTTGCGCATAGTCGATCACGCGATCAGCCCCAAGCGAACAGATCAACTCCGCATTGCGCGCGCTGCACACGCCGGCCACGGTCGCGCCAAGCGCCTTTGCAATCTGCACCGCAAACGTGCCCACGCCGCCCGCGGCCCCGTTGATCAAAACAGACTGCCCAGCTTTCACCTGGCCGGAATCCCTCAGCCCCTGCAACGCGGTTGTGCCTGCAATGGGAACAGAAGCGGCCTGTTCGAAACTGATGTCGGGGGGAATGATCGCCAGCTCCGATTCCTTGCCGCAGGCGTACTCGGCAAAAGCTCCCTTGCAAACTCCAAAGACCCGGTCGCCAGGCTTCAGCCGCGTGGTTCCGGACCCCACGGCTTCCACTACGCCGGCTGCGTCCGCTCCCAGGCGTGGGAACTTCGGCCTGCGCAGTCCTGTGAACAAGCGGATAAATCCCGGCGTGCCGCGCAGAAAATGCCAGTCGTAGGGGTTCACCGCGGCAGTGTGCACGCGGACCAGAATCTCTCCATCGGCTGGCGTGGGTTTCGCTATTTCCTTACATTCAAGAACATCGGGCGGGCCGTATCGGGAATACACGATTGCTTGCATCGGAAGAACTCCGGAATGCATTCCAATACGGCCAACGAAGAACAGATGTTCCGAGAACCTGCGACGCAACTCAGCCCAGGACGAGCCTCAGTGCCGACCTTCGCTTACAGGGCCGCCATCGCCTCGGCCTGGCTCGGGAACAGTCCCGCGTACTTCGTAATCCCCACCATTGTGAATACCTTCACAAAGTGCGGCGAAAGCCCGAACGCCAGTACCTTCTGCCCCGTTGTCTTGGCCTCGATCAGCAGCTGAATGATCAGCGCAATGCCGCTCGAGTTGATGTAATCCACCTTCACAAAATCCAGCAGGATCAGCTTCGTCGTAGCCTTCGGCAGCGCCTGGTAGGTCCCCAGAACCGCTTCCTTTGAAGTGCTCGAAATATCGCCCTCAAAGCGAATCACGCTTACCGGTTGACCCGCCGGGGATGTGGCCTGTTCAACATGGGACTTCGTTTCGCTCTGCACGTTCGTTTGTCTCCCTAAAAATCGGGTTGATTGCTATCGGGTTGCGTGCTATCAGTTTGGTCGCCTGTCTTGCCTTCCTTGCCTGTTCTGCTTCGCTACTCTGCTTCTTTGTCCAGCCGGATCACGAGCCTTACGTAGCTGCTCTTCCCGTCGGTTCCCGCCACCCATTCGGCTTCGTCCACCAGCGCCTGGATCAGGAACATCCCCATCCCGCGCGGATCTTCTTCGCCGTGCATCTTCTTGTCGATGTCTGGCCTCGCCTGTTGCCTGTTCATCCCCTTGCCGTCGTCGATTACCTTTACTTCCAGTTCGTCGTCCCCGGCCGAAAGCACCACTCCGACCGACAGATTTTCGTTCATCCGGTTGCCATGCTCAATCGCGTTGATACACGCCTCGGCCACCGCGGTCTTCAGGTCCTCGACCCGGTCCTCGGGAAAGCCCATGAGCTTGGCCACTGAGGCTGCGGTGCTCATCGCCACTTTCTCAAAGCCCATCCGTGAAGGAAGCCGCACCTCCACGTTCGTGCTTTTCGGCTTGCTCATGCCGCCATCTCCGCGCCTCTCTGGCGTCGGATCAGCGCCAGGGCCGTCATATCGTCTCCCTGCGGACCCCCGGCCCCAAACTCAGTCAGGCTTGTCCACAGTGTTTCGAGAATACCATCCGATTTGTCCAGTGGGCACTCAGAAAATTCCTTCAGAAGCCGTTCCTCCCCAAATTCCTCATCCCCGTGAAACACCTCGGTTAGCCCGTCCGTATAGAAAAGCAGCTTCGATCCCGGCGTGAACGTATCTCTCTCCACCGAATACGTCATCCCCGGCAGCAGCCCCAGCGGCGTCCCGGCCGCGTTAAACTGTTTCGCCGTCCCGTCCGGCTTTACCAGGAACCCGGGGTTATGCCCCGCGTTCACCACCTCCATCGTGCCGTCCTCCGGATGCAGCCGCAGGAAGATCGCCGTCACATACCGCCTCCGCGCCTCTTCCCCTTCCGTCCAGTGGTGCTGATTCATCATGGTGGCCAGCTCATCCAGAGCCATCCCCTGTACGGCCATCGCCCGGAACGCCGACCTGAAGCTGCACGCCACAATCGCAGAAGCCAGCCCCTTGCCTGCAACGTCCGCCACCGCCAGCAGAATGCTCCCATCCGGCTGCTCCACAATATCCAGGTAGTCGCCGCCCACCTCGTAGCAGGTCACCGACTTGAATGCCACCGAGTAGCCGGCAATATCCGGCAGCGTCTGCGGCAGCAGCGACCGTTGTATATTCCGCGCTGCATCCAGGTCCTGCTGCACCCGCGCAAACGCCACGTTCCGCTTGTGATTGCGCGCATTTTCCAGCGCCACCGCCGCCTGCAGCGCCAACCCCTCAATAAAGTCCGCCTCGTAGAGCGTCATCTCGCGCCCGTCCGGCGCGGCCACCAGCAGCTCCGTCATCAGCTTGCCATCGCGATCCTCCAGCGCCAACCGCAGCAGCCCTTCCGCGCCCTCCACCACGTCCTCGCCATAGCTCAGCCCCGTCCCGGTGAATGCCGCGCCCGCCATCTCCAGCTCGCGCACCACGATCTTCAGCACCTGCTCCAGCACTTCCTCTTCGCGAATCGTCGAGTGCACATGCCGGCTCGCTTCCAGCAGCGCCTGCAGCCGCGCCACCTGCTGCTGCAGGTCAATCGTCTCGTCGCCGCCCCCCGGGATCAACACCCCAGTCGCCATAACCCTTTTCCTCCGTGGACTTCCAGCCTAGCACGGCGATTGGTCAACTCGCCGCTTCCTTTATTGCGCATCTGCCGAGCCTTCGCCGCTCCAAAGGAGCTTTGTTTCAATCTTAGATGCCACTAATACGTCATACTGCTTCCGTGCGTTCCTCTGCGCTTATGCTCGTGCTCTGCTGGTCTCTCGCTGCGGCCCAGACCTCGCCCCAAGCAGCTCCCGTCGCCTCACCCGACCCCTGGCCCGCCGCCGTCGCCCATGCCGCTCGCCTCAACCCCGACGCTCGCATCGTCGTCCTCGACATCGCCTCCGGCCGCCTGCTCGCCTCCGCGCAACTGTCCGAATCCGCTCGCACCCTTGCCGCCCCCGGCTCCACGCTCAAGCCGCTCTTGCTCTATAGCCTCATCGCCACCCATCGCTGGGACCCCGACCGCCGCATCGCCTGCTCCCGCCGCCTGCGCATCGAGGGCCGCTCGCTCGACTGCTCCCACCCCCCGCTTCCTGGCCCTCTGAACGCAACCGAAGCCCTCACCTGGTCCTGCAACACCTACTTCGCTGCCCTCGCCGCATTCATTCCGCACGCCCAGCTGCGCCCCCTGCTCGCCCCCACCGGCCTGCTCGGCCAAACCGGTCTCGCCCCAGCTGAAGCTACCGCACTGTTCCGCGATCCCGCTACCACGTCAGCCGTCCAGCTCACCGCTCTCGGCGTCGACGGCATCCGCGTCACTCCTCTCGAACTTGCTACCGCCTACCGCTGGCTTGCCCTCCAGCTCGAATCCCGTCCTGACTCCATCGCCGACCAGCCCTCCGCTGCCCAAGTTGTCCTCTCCGGCCTCGCCGACTCGGCCTCCTTCGGCATCGCCGGCCAGGCCTCCCTCGGCGGCGTCCCCGTCGCCGGAAAAACCGGAACCGCCAACCTCGGTCCCGGAACCCCCTCGCACGGCTGGTTCGTCGGATTTGCTCCAGTCGCAAAGTCCACTGAAGACACGCCGACACCTCACACCCCAGACCCCAGACCCGAGACCCCAGACCCCAGACCCGCCATCGTCCTCTGCATCTATCTCCCCTCCGGCCACGGCTCCGACGCCGCCCGCGTTGCCGCCGACGTTCTCGCCCATTCGCCTCTCACGAAGGCGCGCCCATGAAGCCCCGCATTCTCTTTGCCTTCCTCATCCTCCTTCTCGGAGCCAGCCTCTTCGCCCCTGCTCAGGTCCCCAGACCCGAGCCCCCAGACCCCAGACCCCAGACCCCATCCACCCTCCGCATCGGCCTCTGGACCCTCTGGCACGACAAGCAGCTCACCCTCGCCCCCACGCCCGACACCCGAGACCCCAGACCCGAGACCCGCTCCACCCTCCGTCTCTGCTCCAGCTGCCCTCCCGTCGCGCTCACCCGGCCAATCCCCATCAAGGCCTCCAGCGCCACCATCCTCATTCCCAACCATCCCCCGGTCTCCTCCCTCACCATCTCCGGCCCCGTCACCCTCTCCGCTCACGACGAAACCTTCTCCCTCCGCCATCCCCTCTCGATCTCCGCCCGCAATGGCCACCTCGTTCTCGCCGTCACCTTACCCGTAGAAACCTACGTCGAGCACGTAATCGCCAGCGAAAGCGGCTCCGCCGATACCCTCGAATCCCTCAAAGCCCTCGCCATCGTCGTCCGCTCCTTCGCCCTCCACCAGCCCCACGGCCACCTCGACTACGACCTTTGCGACTCAACCCACTGCCAGCTCCTCCACTGGTCCGCGGCTCCATCCCCATCCGCGCACGCCGCCACTCTGGCCACCGCCGGAGAAACCCTCTGGTACCACGGCCGTCCCGCCGCAGCCTTTTTCCATCAGGACTGTGGCGGCCGCACCGCCACGCCCTCCGAACTTTGGCCCTCCTCAGCGCCGGGAAGGGAAGCGGCCTCCCTCGCTCCCAACACTCCCCATGCCCCATACCCCAGACCCCAGCCCCTATCTCGCCCCATGCCCTGGCTCGTCTCGCGCCCAGACCCCTACTGCACCGCCAACGGTGTCCGCTCCTGGTCGGCTGATATCTCCCTTGCCGACCTGACAACCGCGCTCTCAGCCGCTGGCCTCGTCCCCCCCGGCTGGCGAACCCTCACTGTCGCCCGTCGCGGCAATCCCGCTCTCGGCCAATCGCCCCGCCCCATCACCCTCCTCGCCGGATCCACCCAGATCTCTGCCGAAGACTTCCGCCTCGCCGTGGGCCGCGCCTTCGGCTGGGGCCACATCCTCAGCACCTGGTTCCAGATCACTCCCCAGGGCGACCATTTCCTTTTTAACGGCCGCGGTTCGGGCCACGGTGTAGGCCTCTGCCAGCACGGCGCATCCGTCATGGCCGCCCAGGGCCGCTCCGCTTCTGAAATCCTCGCGCAATATTTCCCCGGCGCTGAAGCCCTCGACGAGTCCACCGCCCGCCCCTGGCAGACGCTTTCCGTTCCCGGCGCTGCCCACACTTTAACCCTCGAAACCCTCGACCCCGCCGCCTCTTCTTACCTGCCAACCCTCGCCCAGGCCTTTTCTGAAGCCCAATCCCGCTCCGGCCTTCAGCTCCCCGGTCTCCAGTCTGCCCCGCTAACCGTCCGCGCCTACCCGTCCACCCCAGCCTTTCGCGATGCCACGCTTGCCCCCGGCTGGGTCGCCGCCTTCGCCGAAGGCAACTTCATCGCTACCCAACCCCTCGCCACGCTCTCATCCCGCCGTCTTCTTCCGCCGACCCTCCGCCACGAGTTTCTCCACGTCCTGCTCGAAGCCCACTCCTCACCCACAGCCCCGCTCTGGCTGCGCGAAGGCCTTGTCGAAGTTTTTTCCGACCCCCCCACCGCCTCAGCGCCCACACCTTCGCTTCCCCTCGCCCAGCTCGACGAACTCCTCGCCCACCCCACCTCCGAGTCCCAATCCGCCGCCGCTCACCGCGCCGCGGCCGTCTACGCCGCTCGCCTCGTTGCGCGCTATGGCCGCACCCAGGTCCTCACCTGGCTCGCAACGTCTCTTCCCGCCAACCTCGACCTGCGCTGAGCGAGTAATTTGCCGACTCGCTAACTTGCTAACTCGCTGACTTGCTATTGCACCCCGCCCTCGTCCTCCGGCACCGCCTTCGCCTTCAGTTCCCGATCCGGCGGTCCGCTCAGCACCGGAACCAGCACCTGCGCATCGCCGTCCCCCGGCTCTGCCTTGCCACCCGGCTTTTTCCAATCGAACAGCACCGCCCACCACGCCAGCACCACCACCCACGCCCCCACCCCCAGCACGTAAGCCCCGGCCAGCTTCAGCCCAACACTCCACTCCTGCGCCGCCACCGTCCCTTTTGGATCGGCATCGAACCAGTGCCCCGTCCACCGAACCGCCACCAGCGCCGCCACCGTCACCACCAGCCACCACTGCCAGTTCCACAGCACCCGCAGAATCCGCCGAATCGGCACTCGCCAGCCCCATTGCGCCGTCGCCCCTGCCCACACCGTTACCTTCGCCGGAATCGCAATCCACCGAAACACCCATTCCACCCAGCCCATCCACAACACCAGGTGGTCATACGTGAATGTTCGCGCCCGCCAGGCCGCTGGCGCCTTCGAATTCAAGTACCCCGCCCACTCCCAGATGTGGTCGTCGCACCAGTCCAGAGCCCACCAGCAAACCCACACCACCGCGGCCCAAAACAGCAGAGTCGCCGCGCCCCACACCAGCTTCACGCGCTTGCTGCCGTCGTCATCGGCCAGCTTGCGCATCGTGCCCGCCTGCAGCTCGAGCGTCGAGATAGCCAGCAGCAGCGGAATCAGCAGCGTCAGCCCCACCTGCCACCAGTGCTTATCGGGCAGCCGCGTCCACGCCACGCCTACTGCAATCAGCACCACCGTCAAGCCGAACTGCAGCGCCACCCACACCCGCGCGCGGCCCAGCCGCATCAGCAGATCCTTCACTTTCGTCACGGCTGCACCTCCAGCGTTGCAGGGTCGGTCGTTGTTTCCACGTTGCTTTGGTACATCGGCCCTGCTTCGGCCGGGCTCATCTGGAACTTGCCCGGGTTCACCACCTTCAGCAGGTACACATACTCCCGGCGTCCGGCGAAATCCGTATTGAAGAACGCCGCCCGATCGTCGTGATACTCCTTGCGCGTAAACCAGTCTGCCCACCAGTCCGGCTTGTTGTTCAGCTTGTAGAGCTCCGTATGATCCAGGAACTCCGTCCCCGCCGGGATCGGGTCTTCCGCCAGCAGGTACTTCCACTGCGTCCCGCTCACCGCCAGCTTCACCGCCACAATATCGCCCACGTGCACTGGTCCCTTCAGCGGATTCAGATCGTAGGTGATCGGGTCGTCCGGCTTGTCCTGCTTCTTGGCCAGCACGAAGTAGTCCCGCGTGATGTTCAGCGCCACCTGCCCCTGCTGGTAGAGCCGCTTGTCTGCCGAGTACCAGTTGCTCTCCGTCCCCCAGTAGGTAATTCCGTTCCCGCTCTTGCGGATCGTCACCGTGCCCCCCGCACCGGGTTGCGTCCCCGTCAGCTTCACCTTCCACGGTGCCGCAAACATGTCGCCCGGTCCAAAGTGCCGCCTGCCCACGCTCACGCCATTCACCAGCACCTCGACATCGGAGCTGTTGGCCAACTCGCCGCTCAGCGCCAGGTAATCCGTCAGTCCCTGAATCACCATCGACGTCTGCTTGGTCGAGTACCAGTAGTCTCCGTCTCGGTTCTTCGCCAGCCAACTCGCCGCCTTGGTCATCAAGCCGCTGCCGCGGTCCTGCTCCACAATCAGCTTCAGCGCAAAAGCCGTCGTCTCCGCTGAAGTGTCGCCCCAGTAGTCGAGCAGCTCGTCGTAGTTGCCCGACCAGTACGCGTCGCTGTCCGTCACTTTGGCCTTCTTTTCCAGCAGCACCGCGGCTTCCTTCGGCCGGGTGTCCCCGCCCTTATTGCCGGCCCCGAGCGCCAGACCAACCAGCGCGAGCCCCTCGTCGGTCAACTTGTCGCGGAAACCCCAGGCGTCGTCCAACTCGTCCTTCGGTGCGCCACCCGTCGTCGCCAACGCATAGACCACGTAAGCCCGCAGATCGGGAATCATGTCCGGATGCGCCGAGAGCTGGCCCTCCAGCCATTGACGCGCATGATTCAGCCGCTGCTCTTTGACTGTGTATCCGGCATTTTGCGCCTGACCCAGCCCGCTCACCACGTACGCCGTCATGAATACCCGGCTGTCGTCGTCAACCCACCAGCCCCAGCCGCCATCGTCGTGCTGGAATCCGTAAAGCCGGTCCAGCCCAGCCTTCACCTCCTCGTTTAATTCCTTCCGATCGATCGGCGACTTCAGGTGCAGCTTGTCCACCGCCTGCGCCACAATCACGTCCGGCATAAAGCTCGACATCGTCTGCTCCGTGCAGCCCCATGGGTAGCCCGTCAGGTAGTCCAGTGCGTCAAACACCGTTCCCGCCACGCTGGGGGCCACTGTAACCGTCAGCCCTCGCGTTCCCGCGTCCGATCCCGTCGGATAGCTGAAGTTCCACGTCGCCTGTCCGCTCCCGCTGAAAACCACCCCCGAGCCTGCCGCGCGCTGCTTCACGCCATACGGCAACACCGGCAGTGTCATCTCCAGCGCATCGCTTTCCTGATTCGTCAGCGCCTTCGCCGTCACCACCGCGCTGCCCGTCGCATGCGCCTTCACCCGCCAATCCACATAGCTCTCGCCCTTGGCCGGAATATTCACCCTCTGAGTCTGTCCGCCCACCACCTCGAGCCCCTTCACGTCCAGCGCAAACGTCACGTCCTTCGCCGATTCCAGGTAGTTGTGCGCAATCACCCGCAGCGTCACCTCGTCGCCTTGCCTGAAGAACCGCGGCGCAGCCAGCCGAACGATCAGGTTCTTCCGCACCAGCACGCGTGTCACCATGCCGCCGGCCTTCCCGTCGTCCGTCATGCCGCGAATCGTCGTCCGCCACGTCGTCAACGCATCCGGGAAGCTGAACTCCACCCGGGCGTGCCCGTCCGGCCCCGTATGCACAGTGGGGTTCCAGTAAGCCGTATCCGGAAACGCCTTCCGCACCTTCGGCACCACCAGGTCCGACCCCGGCTTTACCTGCGCCAGTCGCGGATGGAACATCCCCGCCTGCGCCAGCAGCGGGCTCTTCAGCCCCGCCTCGCCCGAGAAGTAGAACTCAAACGAGCTCTGTGCCTGCAGGTAGCTGTACCGCTTCGGATAGAACGCGTTCACAATGTTCCCACTCGTATCCTGCCGCACGCTGTAGAGCGCCTCGTCCACTTCGCCAAAGCTCAGGTCCGCCTCCACCGGTTTTCCAGCCGAATCCACCGCCAGCACATCGAAGCTGCCCTTTTCGCCCGGCAGATATTGCTTCTTGTTTGGCGTCGCCGTGATCGTCAGCGTCCGCTCCACCAGCGGCACCTTCAGGCTCTTCTGCGCCGTGATCACCTTGTCGTCGTGGATGATCACCGCATTGATCAGCAGGTTCGGCTCCGCCAGCTTCGTAATGGGCACGTCGAAGGCCACGCTTGTCCCCGTCGCATGCAGCACCTTCTTCCACTGCACCGTCTCGCCTTCGGCCGTCACCACCGCCCACGCATCGCCCACTCCGCTCACCAGCAGCAGGTGCGCCACGTCTCCCACCTGGTAGGTCTTCTTGTCGGCAACAATCTGCGCCTGCGTGTTGCGGTTCGAATAGAACTCGCCCGCCCCGCCCCAGACCCAAACCCAGGTCTCATCCTCCACAGTCCGCTTCTCCGGCGTCTCGGCGGTCACCTTGATCGTGTAGTCCCCACTCTGCTTCGCGCCAACATCGCCCGGCAGGGTCACCAGAACAGTCCCATCCGCGCCTGTCGTCGCATCCTGCACCACCACGCTTGTCGTGGTCATTTTCATCGTGGACGAGTCCCACTTCCTCAGCGACACATCCAGGTGCACCGCCGTCTGCACCGGCTTCTCGTCGTAGTCCTCGGCCGTCACCTTCACCTTCACCGGCTGTCCCTGCTCCACCACGTAACTCACCGGCTCCACGTTCACCCGGAACGACCCATACGTCGCCAGCACCGTCGAGTGGCCGCTCACCTCGCGATTCCCCACGTCCGTCACCCGCGCCTCGATCCGGTAGTCCTGATCGCGCCGGTCCTTGTCCACCCGTGTCGGAATCGTCACCGTCAGCCGCCCGTTCGCGTCCAGCATCCCCTGCTGTTCCTGCTGCTCCGCCTGGGTGTACTCGTAGTCTGAGTTGTCCGTCGCCTCGGCGCTGTCGTCGCCCTCCCCATTTCCGGCCTGGTCCTGATCGTCGTCGTCCCCTTCGCCCCACCAATAATGCGGCGTCGTCTCCACTACGTACGTCACCTTGGTGTTCGCCACCGGCTCGCCAAAGAAGTACTTCGCCTCGATCACCGCCTGAAGCGAGTTGCCTTGCAGGACGCGCTGTGCCGCTGGCTTAACCGTCACCTGGTACTCCGGCTTCTTGTACTCCTCCACATAAAAGTTGCCGTCGCCCGCTTCCTTCCCTTCCCTCAAGAGCGAAATACTGTAGTATCCCAGCCCTGCATCGCTCGCCAGCGTCAGGTCCGCCGCCACCGTCCCATGCCCGCTCACCGGCAGGTCCTTGTCCAGCACCGGCTTGTTGTCCGCATCCGTCACGCGCAGATGCACGGTCGTCGCATCCGGCAGGTCCAGCTCATCCCCCTTCTTCTTCCGCACGATTCCCTTGATGTGCACCGTGTGTCCCGGTCGATATACCGGCCGGTCCGTATACACATATGAAGTCAGGTCCGTCTGTGCCTCATCGTACGGCTCAAACATGTATCCGTAAGGCGCCACCAGCGCAGCCTCGCCGCTGTGCCGCGCCAGCAGGAATACGTTCTCCCGCGTCACCCCCGGCTTGGGCGTCGCAGGCTTCAGCACCGCCATTCCGTCCGTGCCCGTCGTCTCCTGCGCTTGCCGGACCCCATCGGCCCAAAGCGCCACAGCCGCGCCTTCCACCGGCGCGCCTGTCTTCCGGTCGCCCACATACACGTGCGTCTCCCCGCCAATCACCCGCTCCACCAGCGCAATCGACGTCACAATCGCCACGGTGTACGCCTTGTACGTGCCATCCGTCGCTTCAATCAGGTAAACGCCCGCCTTCAGCCCATCCACAGGCAGCTGCTGCGTCTCGCTTACCAGAGCCGGTGGTGTTATCAGCTTCCACCGTGCCACCAGCTGGCTCTCGTTCAACAGCGGCACCTGCGCAAACTCCGACACGCCGCCCACCACCGTGCTTCGTTTCCCCAGCTTCCCTTGGCCCTCCCTGAAGCTGTCCCGCGCATCGTCGTTGAACTGCCCCCTGAAAAAGTGCCGGATCATCCACCACAAATGCGCCTTCAGGTCGTGGATCCGCTCCAGCCACGTCTCCTCGTCGATCTTTTCCTTGGCCCCGGCGCTCGACTCGCCAAAGCTGTGCAGGCTCTTCAAGCCCGCGAAGAACTTCTCCTCGTCCTTCACCTTGTACACGCGAAACTCGAGCGCAGGCACGTTCCGCGCAAACAGTTGGATCTTCACGCTCTCGCCCGGCGCAAATGTCCGCGAACTCGACAGCGAAAACGATCGCGGCGCGTCCTTGGCCTCCGCCGGCACGGCAGCGCAAACCGCAATCAGCAACGCAGCAACGCCCGTAGCAATGTTTGCTCCCAACCCGCGAACCTTGGGTGCCCCATCCTTGCCGCGTTTTTGTTTTTGCGGCAAGGGTGGGAGACCAGGAACTTCAACCGGCACGGCTTTCATCGCCCAACGCACTTTCATAAACTTCCTCTCAAGATGTTCCACCGGTAAACGCCCAGAAAATTCGGATTCGAAGCCAGAGGCCGCCACTCCGCCTGCGGATGCCCCAGCAACTCGGTCAACTCCACCCGCCGCAGCTCGCCTGCCGCGCCATGATCCTCACCCGTGTCGTAGACGACAGCCGCGCCACTCCCCACCCGCGTCACGATCATCGAGTGCCACGGCGACGACTCGCCGAACTGCCGATAAAACAGCAAATCCCCCGGCTCCGCCTGCCACACATCCCGGCTCACCAGGTACGTGTTTCGCACCACCAGCGTCTTCGCGTCCGCAAACTGCGCAAACGCCCCGTCGCTCTCATCCCCCTGTACAAACGGCCCGGGCGTCACCCGGAACAGCCCCGCCCCAAGCGGCGTATCCGGGTAGTGCCACGCTTGTATCTCCCCCGGCAGCGCCCCCACTTCCATCCCCGTGTCCTTGAACCACCCCGCATCGTGCTTTTTCAGTGCCTCACGATACGCATATCTCAGCAAACTCGCACAGTCGGTAATCTCCTTCGGAACTTGGGGCCCCGGACGCATTGCCTGGTAGTCGGCAATGCGCACAAACCACTGCCGGAACGCCTCCTGATCAGCGGCGTCCGTCAACCGCAGAAAGTCTGGCGTCCCATCTCCAAAGCTATCCGTCCATCGGGCTGGATCCTTCCATGCCGGCTCCTTCGCCCCTGCCTCTCCGAGTCCAGGGTCCGCACCATTGCCGGCAACCGCACTCTTCGCCGCCGCACCTCCGGCTGTGTGCCCGGCTCCGGCCCCGCTCGTCCCCCCTCCAGTCTCGTCCGGCCCAATGCGATATCGGGACTCCTCGCTCCGCCATGAGCCGCTCAATCCATGCGTCAGAATCCCAGCCGCGACCCACCCGGTAAACCCCACCACCGGGATCAGCAGCCCCCAGCGCAGCCAACTCAAACCCGACCCGGCTCCCTTGCCCGCCTGCCTGCCCGGCACTCTGCCCGCAATCCGGATTGGTTCTCCGCCCGACTGCCATCTCCCGCGCGCGTTCCAATCACCAAGCGGCAAAGCGGCATTTGCCTCATCAACGGTTAGCCTCGCCGCAACCTCCTCGTCAGTCGTTGGCAAAGCCTTCACGTCCTCATCGGCATTCGCCTGCCCCGCAACCCGGTCCCCATCCTCCGCTGCATTCTGCACGCCTTCCGCCGCGCGTGTATTGCCCTCGGCGCGTCCTCGTTCATCCTTGTACAAGCCGCTAGCTGCGCCTGCCCGATCGTCAAGCGGCGCACCGCTCTGCGCAACGGCCTGTTCGCCTGCCTTTGCGCCGCGTTTCTTATCCGGTTGTGAGTGGGGTGATTTCAACGTCCGAGGTCCGCGCCAATCTTACCGCGAATTGCGCTCGCGTGATTGCAAACGCAACAAGATATTTTTCTCCGCCCGCATCTACCCGCTAACTGACGGGGTGCCCCATCCATTTCGCGCATTCTGCGAAATGGATGGGATAAGGTGGACCTCATCCCAAAATGAAAAGCCCTCCAGCTTTCTCGCCGGAGGGCCCTCGAACAAACCTGCCTACGCCGTTATCGTTCGGCTCGGCTTGTGCCCGACAAAGCCGTAGAACGCAATGAAGGCATAACAGATCGCCGGAATGAAGAACGCCATTTGAATGCTTCCGATCTTGTCGGCCACAAATCCTATGAGCGGCGGCACAATCGCACCTCCGACCACACACGTCATAATCAGCCCCGATCCCTTGCTGGTCATTGGCCCCAACCCGGCAATCCCCAACGCAAAGATGTTTGGGAACATGATGGAGTTGAAGAATCCGCACAGCACCAGGCTGTAAATCGCCACCGGGCCGCTGGTGAACATTGAAACCAGAATCATCGCCGTTGCTAGGCTGCCAAAAATGCCCAGCAGTTTTCCGGCTTGGATCTTCGTCAGCATCCATGAACCAAGCAGGCGGCCAACCAGCGCGCCAAACCAATAGAGCGAGACCAGGAACGATGCCGTCTTAAAAGAGCTCATCCCTTGAGTCTTGAAGTAGTTCACAGCGATCGACGCCAGGCCCACTTCCACGCCCACATAAAAGAAAATCCCCATCGCGCCAAGTACTGTGTGCTTGTAGCTGAAGATGCTGCGGCCCAGAATCGGATTGCCTTCCTTGCCCGGCCTGAACTCCTGTGTCGTCGAGATGTGCGGCAGATGCATGAACGCAAGCGCCAGTCCCAGCAGCAACAAAGCCCCGGCAATCAGGATGTAGGGCACCTTCACCGTATTAGCCACCGCCGCCTGTGTGGTCAGGGCCGCCGGGTCGGTCAGGATATAAGCACCCGCAAAAATCGGCGCAATGGTGCAGCCGATTGAGTTGAACGCTTGCGCCAGCGTCAGGCGCGCAGGCGCACTATGTTCCGGCCCCAGAATCGCCACGTACGGGTTGGCTGCCGTCTGCAAAGCCGTTATGCCAGCGCCTACAATGAAGATCGCGGTCAGGAACAGGGGAAAGCTGACCGTCTTGGCTGCGGGAACGAACAAGAGGCAACCGACCACCTGAATAAACAGGCTCACCACCATCGTCCGCTTGTAGCCGATCATCTCAATCAGCTTGCCCGTGGGCGACGAGAACACGAAATACGCCAAAAAGAAGGCCGATTCCGCAAGCATCGCCCAACCGTAGCCAAGGTTGAAGATATTGCGCAGGTAGGGCACGAGCGCCATGTTCAGGGTCGTAATAAACCCGAAGATGAAAAACAGCGCAGTGACCGTGATGAACGGGCCAGTGTAGTTCGGCGCGCTCGCAGCCGCCGTCGGTGTGGATCGCGTTGCCATAGACTTAATTCCCCGCTTCCTCAAGTGATTTGCCCCGGTAAGGGCTTCCTGCTCTGTCTCTGCCAAACCTCGACGCGCGCACAGAGCCTGCGATTGTGCAGGGTTTCGGCGGCTGGTAGACCGCAGTTCCGAAATCCCCGCTTTTTTGCTGCACACAACCTTATACGGATTCCCCCACCATGGGGAAGCCCGGCATCGTGAATAGTGCCCCGCAGATCTTGATCCCGGATGAGAGGCTGGCGGTCATCGACTAGTCCCGCAATCTCTTAGTCCCTTGGTCCCCTGGTCCCTATTGCCTATTGCCTCGTCCTTCTCCTCTCGAAATGCCTTATCCTCTTAGCAGCACCCTTTAGACGTATCCCGGAGCTCAATCTTGGCCACTTCTGTCCTCAGTCCCGCGAAGCTCAAGAAGGTCCTCGAGGCCCTTGAGGAGAACTGGCAGGCCGAGATCGAGGCCCACCACACTTACCTCGCCTTGGCCGAGCGCGACACCGACCCCGTCCGCGCCCAGGTCCTCCGCCACCTGGCTTCCGCCGAGTGGGAGCACGCCGCCCTCTGGCACGGCCGCATCCTTGAGCTTGGTGGCAAGGAGCCCGTCTACCACGGCAAGCCCGGCGGCGAGGCTGACTCGCTCGCCAGCCGCGCCGGCGGCGTCCGCATGGCCCTCCGCCGTCTCGAGATCGAAGAAAGCCGCCACGTCGCCACCTACGGCGAACAGCTCAAGGCCCTCGGCGACGAAGGTTCCATCGCCATCCTCGACCACGTCATTGAAGACGAAAAAGACCATTACCGCGAGCTTGGCTCGCTCCTCCGAGGCCACTACGCCGCCCCCGCCCACGCACCCAAAATCGACGCCAAAGCCGTCCTCGAAGAGATGCTCGCCAAGCGCAGCAAGGGCCGCAAGCAGCCCGGCGCCTGGATCGGCGATGCCATCTACGGCGTCAACGACGGCCTTGGTGCCATCTTCGGCATCGTCTCCGGCGTCTCCGGCGCAACCGCGGGCGACAGCAAGTACGTCCTCCTCGCCGGCCTCTCCGGCATGATCGCATCCGCCCTTTCCATGGGCTCCGGCGCCTACCTCGCCGCCAAAAGCGAGCGCGAAATCTATCAGGCCGAAGTCGCCCGCGAGCGCGAAGCCATCCAGATGAACGGTCCTGAAGCCCGCGAGCTCCTCTCCCTCTACTACCAGGTCAAGGGCCTCCCTGAAGAGGACGCCCACCACATGGTCAACCACATCGCCAGCGACCCCGAGCAGTTGCTCCGCGCCCTCACCTCCGAGCGCCTTGGCTCCTCTGAGGAAGCGCTGTCGAACCCCCTTGTCTCCGCCAGTTCCGGCGCGCTCTCCACCGCCGTCGGAGCCATCATCCCCGTTATCCCCTTTTTCTTCATGCAAGGCCTTCCCGCCGTCATCGCTGCGGCCGTCGTCTCCCTCATCGCTCACTTCGCCGTCGGTGCTGCCAAGAGCCTCATCACGGTCCGCTCCTGGTGGTCCTCGGGCTTCGAGATGACCGTGGTCGGCGCGGTCGAAGGCGCTGTCACCTACGGAATCGGCATTCTGCTCGGAAAGGGCGGTGTGTAATGCAAGCCCCGCTCGCTCCGCAGTCTTCATGTGCCCCATCCAACTCGCGCTCTTTGCGAGATGGGTGGGCGGGAACGGGCTGTGCCCCATCCATTTCGCGTTCCTTGCGAAATGGGTGGGAACCAAACACACATCCCCGGAGCACCTTCTAAATGGGCGGCCTCATCCCTCTCGGCGACGCGTCGCGCCGCCCTTCGCGCGCCGCCATCATCACCATCCTCATCATCCTGGTCAACGCCTTTGTCTTTCTCCAGGAACTCGGGGGCGGAAACCGCTTCGTCTACACCTGGTCCGTGGTCCCCCTCCGCCTCATGCACGGCCACCACGCCATCACCCTGCTCACCTCCATGTTTATGCATGGCGGCTGGCTTCACATCATCGGCAACATGGTCTATCTCTGGGCATTCGGCCCCGCCATTGAAGACGCCATGGGCTCGTTCCGATTTCTCTTCTTCTATCTGGCCGGTGGTCTCGTCGCCATGTTCGCCCAGGTCCTGGGCGACCCCTGGTCCACCGTCCCCGTCCTTGGCGCCAGCGGAGCTATCGCCGCCGTGATGGGCGCGTTCATCGTCACCTTTCCCCACGACCGCATCCGCACCCTTCTCTGGATCCTCATTTTCATCCGCGTCACCTACATCCCCGCCATCTTCCTCATCGGCTTCTGGTTCCTCATCCAGGTCTTCAACGCAGGTTCAGTCGCGGATGTCCGCACCGGGGGCGTAGCCTACCTCGCCCACATCGCCGGCTTCCTCTTCGGCGTCGCCACTGGCCGCTTCCTCTCGAACCCCCGCCGCGTCGCCTATCCCTCGGCTCGCTACTGATCTTTCGCCCATCTCGTCGTCACTTGGGATGACGGGTGCCCCATCCATTCCGCGGCAGTTTGCGGAATGGATGGGAGTCCAGGACGCTCGCACCCCTTTTCAGCCGCCTTCCGCCCCGCTTCTCTGCCAGCCGCCTTGCCGCCCCGCTAACTCGCTAACTCGCTGACTCGCTGACTCGCTGATCTCTAATCTCT
>CAYWSR010000033.1:0-29130 GCA_964460385.1 uncultured Occallatibacter sp.
CATCTCCGAGATCACCGGCATGGAAGAGAACATCATCAGCATGCAGGAGATCTTCTCGTTCAACAAGAAAGGCATCGGCCCGGACGGCAAAGTAATCGGCGCATTCCAGCCCAGCCGCATTCGCCCCAAGTTCCTCGAACGGCTGCGGGTTTCGGGCATCATTTTGCCGCCGGCGCTTTTCGAGAAAGAAACCTTGGTCAATTGCTAGCAGGAAAGGAGGATCGACAGTTATGGGAATGATAATCATTCTGGTTTTCGTCGGCGTATTCGCTGTCGTCGCGTTGCTGCTGATCGCCACAGGCAGCGGTGCCGCGCAGCAGCAGAAACAGGTTCTGGCCACCCTCGACTCAGCCCTGGCTACTGAAAGCAAAGAGACCCGCGAACAGATCCTCAACCTCCGCAAGAGAGACGCCATGAGCGGCATTCCATGGCTCAACAAGAAGCTTCTGACAGCGGAGCTTGGCCCGCAGATTCAAAACCTGCTCCATCAGGCCGACCTCAAGTGGACGGTTGGCGGCCTCCTCTCGATGTGCGCCGCCAGCTTTCTGGTACCGGCTCTCCTCGTCAACCTGCGGTTTGGCTCCTTGCTCATTGCGGGCGGAGTAGGACTTGTTACCGGCTCTCTTCCCTTCGCCGTAGTCCTCTTCAAGCGGGGCAAGCGATTCAAGTCCTTCCAGGAGGGACTGCCTGAAGCATTGGACCTGATGGTGAGCGCGTTGCGCGCCGGGCACAGCCTGATTGCCGCCATGGGACTGGTTTCGCGTGAGTGTGCCGATCCGGTCGGCTGTGAGTTCAAGGCGTGCTTTGAAGAACAGAACTTCGGCCTCGAGCTCAAGAATGCTCTCGACAACCTCCTCAAGCGCGTCCCCCTTCAGGATCTGCGGATTGTCTCGACCGCCATCATGATCCAGAAAGAGAGCGGCGGCAACCTCGCCGAAGTGCTGGACAAGACGGCGCATGTGATTCGCGAGCGCTTCCGGCTGAAGCGCCAGGTGGCGACGCACACGGCACAGGGACGGCTGACGGGTTGGATCCTCACCCTGCTGCCGGTCGCTCTCGCATTCGCGCTCTACACGGTTAACCCTGAAATGATGAGCATCCTTTGGAAGCGCCCGATCGGGATCAAGCTCATCTGGACCGCTGCCGGCATGATCACCGTTGGCGGTCTCATCATTCGCAAGATCGTCAACATGGACGTCTAAAGGGACAATATGGGATTTGCAGTCACAGCTTTTCTCGTAATCTTCGTACTCATAGCCAGCGGGGGACTCCTGCTGTTCTATCGCGAAGCCATGTTGCAACGCATCACCGATGTGATTAACCCTTCGGCGAAGAAGAAAGGATTGATCGGCCAGATTCAGGATTCAGGCTTCTCTGTTGGGAGCCTCGTTGAGCACTTCAACAGTGTGATTCCCAAATCGCAGGCCGAGGTCTCGGTCGTCAAGGCCCGCCTTATTCGTGCCGGATACCGCACCGAGAGATCGATCAAGATGTTCAACGGTGCCAAGTTTCTGACGCCCCTGGCCATTTGTGCCGTTGCATGGGCCACCGGCCTCTACAAGCTGTCTCCGTTCTTCGTTTATGCCTGCGGCCTCGGGCTCGGATTCCTGCTTCCCGATTTCTGGCTGGGCAACAGAATCAAGAAGCGCCAGTCGCTGATTCGCAAGGGCCTGCCCGACGTTCTCGATCTGCTGGTCATCTGCATTGAGGCCGGCCTGAGCCTCGATCAGGCCACGGTGCGCGCAGCCGAGGAGTTGCGCTACGCCCAACCGGAGCTCTGCGACGAGCTGGGTGTTGTGGTGCTCGAGCAGCGGGCAGGCCGCCCGCGCGACGAGGCCTGGAAGCATCTTTCCGAGCGCACCGACGTTGACGCGGTCCGCAACCTGACCTCGATGCTGATCCAGTCGGAGCAATTCGGCACCAGCGTCGGAAAAACCCTTCGCACCCACTCCGACACGCTCAGAACCAAGCGCGTGCAACAGGTGGAGGAGGCAGCAGCCAAGACCACCATCAAGCTCATTTTTCCACTGGTGTTCTTTATCTTTCCCGCGTTGTTCCTGGTTGTACTCGGGCCCTCGGTCATCATCATGATGGAGTCGTTCAAAACGTTTTTCAACAACTGATTAGGAGAAAAGTCCTATGGACAGCACCACGACGATTCAAGTTGTTTCCGGCGTACTGTTCGCGCTTGTGGTGGGGATTCTTATCCAGCGCCGCCGCACGATGGTCAAGTAGCCGGCAACCGGGGCACTCAGGTTCTGGGCAGGGCTCTGGGGTTCAATCTTCTGCCCGATGAAACACAACTTCTGAGAGAAAGGGGCTCGACATGGACAACGTTACGCTCATCCGGATTGTTTCCGGCGTCCTGTTTGTGATCGTGCTGGGGATTCTCATCCAGCGCCGTCGCACTTCTGTCAAGTAAACCTGGGTTGCGTAGTATCTCCGGCGACTCGTAAACTTCGACCAGCTTCAGCGTCAGCTCCGTATTCGTCGGGGAATGAGAACAGCGCCGCTTCGGCGACCGCCGTTCCCATCTCCAGGGCTGGCTCTGGGCAAATGAAATCCTGGTGTCGAAAGAAAGGGAAAATCGAAATGGACAATACCACCCTTATCCGGATTGTCGCCGGCGTGCTGTTTGTAATCGTGCTGGTTATCCTCATCCAGCGCCGCCGCACCCGCATCAAGTAACGGCGGCTCAGGGGGGATCTTCAGCATCGTTGTTGACCTGGGTTGTTGCCGTTGCTCCTCTTTCATGTGCCGCGGAGAGACAACTCAGCCGCCATTCCGGCCTTTGCTTCATCGGACCTGAGCTGGTGGCCAACGCTTCATCCAGGGTCTTGATCTCGATCTCGAGAGAAAGGAACGCGAAATGGAAGGTACCACGCGAATGGGGACTGCGGACCGCGTTTTGATTTGCACTGCGCATGCATGGCCCATTCGGCGTTGTCCAATCCAGCCCGGCTGAAACCGGCCCCTCTGGATTGACGGCGGATCCGTGCTGTCTTCTTAAGCCGCCGACCAACTCCGGGGCCCCCGCGGACAGGTCTTAGTCCGTGGGGTGGAAACTCGATATCCCGTTGGCCGGGACCGGATCGCATGCATCTCACGCGTCTCCGTCTTATGCTCTGGCGACGGGAATGGGGTTTTGTGCCCCAAAACGGGCTCAGTTCTGCGCACTCGGGATTTCAGAGGGTGGTCTACCTCCAGGAAAGCGCGGGCAGAAAAAGGAATTGCACCTATGCAGCAAATCTTCGAGTTCGACCAGTCAATCGGCACCACAGTCCGGCGCCAGGCAGCCGGACAACCGCCTGGCGCGGGAGGCAATATGGAATCGCGGAAACTTTGCGCTTATAACCAGACACGCGAGTGCTTTCTCGGGCTCGAGGTAAATCTCGCGGACTTCACCTACGCCGACCTCAAGGAAAGGGTGAATTCCCTCGTCCTCAAATCGGGTCAGGGCCTGTGGCTCAACCCCTTCGCCGGCCTTCCCGAGGTGGGTTTGCGCGTTGTGCTGGACCTGCTGTATCTCGACGAGGATTGCCGCGTCATTGAAGCCATTGAGTCCGTGCCCTCCTTCCATGTCAATGCAACCGCCCCGAGTCCCGCGAGTGTGCTGGCCCTCCCCGCCCATTCCATCTACTTTTCGCAAACACAGCCCGGCGATCAGCTGGTGGTGTGCAGGGCGGAGGAGATGGAACAGCGCCTGGCTCATCTGAACAACTCCGGCGCCGTGGCCAAGGCCGGTGCGGCCTCAACCATCGTGCAGAGCGCCGCCTTGTTGAGGAAGAACCCCCTCTGGAGCGGAGGTCCCGGCCTGCTCGAACTCGAAGACCGCTCCGGCGAAGAGAACCCGGCCCACGAGAAACCGCATGTGATGGGATTGATCCAGCCCGGAATGAAAGCTGTGAAACCGCCAAAGACATGGCTTGAGCGGTGGTGGTCGCCCGATCCGCGCAAGGCTCCGCGCGAAACTGCCGACGGCCTCGCGGCCTACTACTGGACTGGCGGACCGACCGAAGCTCATCCGATCCGCGACGTCAGCGCAACGGGCCTCTACGTCGTCACCGAGGAGCGCTGGTACCCGGGAACCCTCGTCCTGATGACGCTGCAGATCATGGACGGCGTCGAAGAGTCCGAGGAGCGCTCCATCACTGTTCACTCCCGCGCAGTTCGCTGGGGAAATGACGGCGTCGGCCTGCAGTTTGTTCTGGCCAAGAACCAGGATTTGCGCGACCCTGGCGGTCTCGTGGCCCAGGCCGCCGACCGCAAGGAACTTGATCGCTTCCTGCACCGCCTGCGGAAGAGCCGGCGCTAGGAAGCCCGAGCCGGGGGACTCCTCCGGCCTAATCCAAATCGGCGCTGCCGCGGCATCCGCTCAACAGCAGCAGCAAACGGAGAACGCAAGATGAACCTTCTCACTGGAATTCTGGTACCCTCCCCGGCGCTCCCGCGCAAAACGGCTGTTGCGGCATCCCCGCGACCGCGGGCTGGAGCCCGTGCCGTTGCCCGGCTAACTCGTCTGCTGATTTCTGAGCAAGAGGGCGCGTCGCTGGTCGAGTTCGCGCTCGTCGCCTCAATGCTGCTGTTCCCGCTGGTCACTTTCATGATGAGCATGGGCTCGTTCATGTCCAATCAGATGCAGCTGATTAACGCGGTCGACGTCGGAGCGCGCACGGTCGCCGTCAACGGAGGCATTACGCTCGACCCATGCAGCGTTGCCTCCTCGGCAATCATCGCCGCCGCACCCGGTCTCAAAACCTCTCAGTTGACCTTCAGCTATTCATTCAACGGAGTTCCCTACAGCGGAACTTCGTGTGCCAGTGCCACGCTGCTCACCGGCGCCGCAGCCAATCTCGCCGGCGGCACAACCGCTACGGTCACCGCGACCTATCCCTGCAACCTCAGCATCTTCGGCAAGAACATCACGCCGAGTGGCTGCACCATGAATGCGACGACCGCGGAGATGGTCCAATGACGCAGAACGTCGTCTCCGCCCCACGCCGTCTGCTTCGAGAACAGAACGGTCAGATCATTCCATGGATCGCCCTGATGGGCACCATCCTGCTCGGTTTTGCCGGCTTGGTGCTCGACCTGGGAAGAGCCTATATTGGCTCTCGCGAACTGCAGTCAGCCACAGACGCAGCCGCGCTGGCTGGCGCCCAGAATTTGAAGTCGAGCAGCGCATCGACAATCGCCAAAAACTACAGCGCGTTAAAGGGATCCCTGAACGCTCAAAGCAGCTTCTTTACTTCCGTGAAGATGCTTACCGGCTACCCCAAGTTCGAGTGCCTGACCACCATCAGAAACATGGGTGTGGCCTGCATTGCTCCCAATAGCGCCAACGCCGTCCAGGTCATCGAGCAGGCCACCATTCCCACCTTTTTCTCTGAGGTCTTCGGAGTTGGCCAGATGACTTTGACCGCGACCTCAACGGCCGCCGTGGTTGGCGCGCGTGCCACTCCGATGAACATCGCGGTAGTCATCGACACAACCGAGTCCATGAACACCGTGGATTCAAACTGCGGAAATACACGCATCGCCTGCGCCCTCAATGGCGTGCAGGTCTTGCTAGGCGGTCTCTCCCCGTGTTCCCCCGCGGCTGGCGCCTGCACCGTCACCGATGGCGTGGCCTCGGGCGCGCTGGACCAGGTGAGCGTCTTCACCTTTCCAAACGTGACCGTGGGAACGGTCGCTAACGATACCAACTGCAGCGGAAACAACCCCACCATCGTTCCCTACATGCTGCCCGCATACAACGCCACAACCTATGGTCCTTCGGGCAGCGGCACCGGGACCTACCAGGTCACAGGCTTCCTAAGCGACTACCGATCCTCCGATACGGCGACTTCGATCAGCACCTCCTCCGCGCTGTCCATGGCAATCGGAGCGGGCGTGAAGAACAGCAACGACTGCTCAGGCATGGCAGCGCCGGGCGGGGATGGAACCTACTACGCCGCGGTGATCTATGCCGCGCAGGCCGCGTTGATGCAGCAATTCACCGCCGAAGGCGGCAACAGCGCGGTTCCCATCCCGCAGAACATCATGATCATCCTCTCCGATGGCGAAGCCAATGCCAACGCATCGAAGATGAACTCCTCGTCCAACTCCGCGTGGAACAACAGCGGCACCTATCCCTCTGCGAAGGACCAATGTCAGCAGGCTGTTGAGGCGGCCGACTACGCCAAGAGCCAGGGCACCACTGTCTACGCCATCGGCTATGGCTCGGAGTCCTCCGGATGTACCACAGATTCGACGAATATGAACCCAATAGACCAGGCCGACATCACGCCCTGCCAGGTGATGTCGGAGATGGCTTCCGGGCCATCCTACTTCTACTCCGACTACAACCAGAGCGGGTCAAGTAGCACCTGCGAATCGACCGGAACCTCGGTGACGGCCATCAACGACATCTTCACGGCTGTCCTCAATGACCTGCTGATAGTGCGGTTGATCCCGAACGGTACCACCTGAAGCACGATCCAGACACCAGGGTCTGCGCTTAGTCGCTCACTTCCGGGATGATAAGTACAACTTCCACTTTTGCCGGGCGGCCATTCTCGGCGGCGGCCCGGAACTGCCACTGGGCCAGAGCGCTCAGCACATACTGAGCCTGCGGAAACTCCGGCGGGAAAACCACCGCAAGCGACTCAAAGTGGCCCGCTTCATTCACAAAACCATGCACCATCAACGCGTCTGCATTGATGGCGCCTGGAGCCAGGTTCGGCCGCACAATGTTGTAGGGCCAGGGCGCTTCCAGCCTTGGCGTGTTGCCGCCTGCCTCTGTTTCAACCGCGCGCGGAATCGAATACTGCAGGGTCCAGCTCTTGTCCAGGCCTACATGCAGGTAAACGGTGTAGGCCAACCGTCCACCCCACATGCCCGCGATCTCGGGATAATCCCCTTGCATCGTTGCGCCGACAACCACTGCACCGAACTCACCATCCTTCGGCAATGCGAAGTGGGATGTCGGCAAATCGCTCCCGGAATCGCTTCCAGTTGTGGTGTCGTGGCTGCCGGGCGCGGGATAGGTCTTCGCTTCGGTCGGCATCCCCGGCGGCTGTGTCGGGGCAGCAGCTGGGTCCTTGGCCGAGGCAACCGTCGATGCGGCAGCCGTCGCGGGCGTCGCGACTGTTCCGGCTCCGGAGCCTCCTGTCGTGCTATCGGGATTCCCCTCCCCTGGCGCCGAGGGTTTCTCTGCCTTCCCCTCGGTCAATGGTCCATCTTGCTTCTTGTTGGCCGTCTCATTCACCGGAGGCAGCATGACCGGGCCGTCCTTTATCTTGAGATCGGAAAGCGCCTCTATTGCGGCGGGGGTTGGCGTGGCCGATGTCTGCGATGCGGTCACAGGCGGCAATTGCGCCTTATCCGGTCCATGGACCACCAGGGGCGACGTTGTGCTGGGAAAAAGAAACTGGAGTTTGGAGGGCGTATCGCTCGCCGCTACGGATAGGTCGGACAGGTTCACTTCTTCATTCGGAGCCTGCACCGATGGTTTCACGTCGGACGCGGTAGCCGGTTCGGGGAGCGGAGCAACGACGTTTTTGACCCCTTGCTTCTTCGGCGTCCAGATCACCACCGTCGGAACCGGGATCTCTTCTTTCAAATGCGCGGTGTGCGCAATGTCCGGTTGAACCAGCGTCTGCGGACCCGGCTCTGCATCCGCGGTTTGCCGGAGTGCGGCCTGGTGGGTCACCGGATTGCCGCCTGCCGTGGCTTCCTGTTTGGCGCCGTTCCGGTTGGGATAGGGAATCGCCCCCTTGCTTGATGCCTGCTGGTGGGGCTCGGCCGTGTGGAGATCGAGATGCCGAACCGTGTAGTGCTGGGTGTGCGCAGGGTCTGTGGTCGCCGGCGTGAACAGGATGCCGTACGACAGAACGCTGGTCGCCGCTGCATGGGCTATCACGGAGACCAGAAACGAAGACGACCGCTGCGCGAGCTCTGGACGCTCGGAAAAGAGAGTGATTGTGCGGGAAGATAGCATGCCCGGATGACCCCCCCTCGCGCGCCGCGTCGTTCTTCTTCCTATTATGCTTTGGCCAACCCCGGAGACGATCAAAGCTCCCGGCCAAGGACCGAATTCTCCGAGTCCATCTTTCTAGTGTCCTCCTTGATTCCCTCTCCGCTCATAGCTCTTTTGATTCCCCACCGTCATCCAACCTCTTTTTCTCGTATTCTTTATGGGGTAACCACGGAATACACTAAAGTTGCACATTCACTCTTGCTGGCTTTGAGTAAACTCGAACCCGGTTCGTAGCGATTTTGGCGCATGCTCAACAGGGACTGAGCGTTGCCCCAAGAGCCAGAAAGGTGGAGCTGGCCGGGTAGCCAGTTCAGACAGGCTTCCAGATGAACAAACGACTGCTCACAATCCTCCTCCTGGCTTTCATCATCGCCGGCGCCTGTGCCTTCCTGGTTTATCGCATCATGGGCAACCGCATCACTGCCTCCCGCCCCACTCCCACCACCCGCGTGATCGCCGCCTCGCAGGACGTCAAGCTCGGCACAGTTCTCGCCGCCAACGATCTGACCAGCATCGAGGTTTCCGGTGGGGCTCCGAAGGGCACATTTCTCGAGAAAGACAAGGGGACGCTGATCGGCCGCGGCGTCGTCTCCGATCTCTATCAAGGCGAGCCCATCCTCGATAGCCGCCTTGCCCCTGCAGGTTCCGGCGGAGGTCTTGCCGCGACCATTCCAAAAGGCATGCGCGCATGCGCCGTGAAGGTGGATGAAGTGGTAGGCGTTGCCGGTTTCGTAACGCCCGGGCAGCGTGTTGACGTGCTCGCCTCCGGCACTCCGCCCAATGCAAGCCAGACCGCCCAGATCGCCCAGGAGGGAACGCAGGTCCGAACGATCCTGCAGAACATCGAGGTGCTCTCGGCCGGCATCAACATCCAGAAGGACGCCGAAGGCAAGCCGCAACAAGTGCAGGTGGTCAACCTGCTTGTGACGCCCGAACAGGCTGAGATGCTCAGCCTGGCCAGCAGCAACAATGGCGTAAAGATCCAGCTTGTGCTGCGCAACCCGCTGGACACGAAAACGGATCCGATTCAGGGCTCAGCAATGCTCAACATCTTCGATCAGAACGCCGCCCCCATTAAGAGCGGCACAACCAAGCCGGTTTCGCGGGTGAGACTCAAGCCCAAGCCCAAGCCTTTTTCTGTTGTAGTGATCAACGGATCGAAACAGAGCGTGGAGAAATTTCCTCCTCTCGAGGACAATAAACAGTGAGAGCAAAGGCCGGCACATCCATCGCACGCATCAGCGCTCTTATCCTCGCCCTGTCCGCCAGCCTGGGACTAGCGGCGCAGAACGCGCCCAGAAGTTCTGAACCGGTCGGCGCCCCCAACCAGGACTCGGCGAACGAGCTCTCTGTCTCGGTCGGCAAGACCGTTCTCATCGATTGCGCCAAGCCCGTCGCGCGGGTCGCCATCGGCTTGCCCGAGGTTGCTGAAGCTTCCGCCATCAGCCCCACCGAGATTATGGTCATCGGCAAAGCCGCAGGCGAAACCAGCCTGATCCTGTGGGACACCAAGGGCAACCGGCAGTTCTTCAACGTTACAGTTCGGCCCTCCTCCGGCATCTCCAACGACCGTCTGGAATCGGTTCGCCGCCAGCTGCAGATGGAGCTGCCAGGGCAGCCGCTCCGCATCTCTGCCGACCGTGACAATATCTTTCTCCGCGGCACGGTCAGGGACCTGAACAGCGCCGCGCGGGCCGAAGAGATCGTCGCCACCGCCGGAAAAGTCATCAACCTCCTGAATGTTGAGGTACCCGCCGCCGATCCGCAGATCCTGCTCAAGGTGCGCTTTACCAGCATCGACCGTAGCAAAGGCATCCAGGCCGGCCTGAACATCTTTAGCTCCGGCTTTGGCAACACGCTGGCCGGAATCAACACCGGCCAGTACTCGCCGCCGTCAGTTGGGCTGCCGAGCGGCGGTCAGTCTGGAACCACAACAGTTTCGAACGAGTTGAACCTCTTCGCCTTTCTGCCTGGGCTCAATCTGGGCGCCACGCTCGAGGCGCTGGAGTCGAAGGGCATCGCTCAAACTCTCGCCGAACCGAACATTATTGCCTCGAATGGCAAACAGGCAAGCTTCCTCGCCGGCGGTGAGTTCCCAATCCCTATAGCCCAGGGCGGCGGGTCGGGTGCCTCCTCCGCCATTACCATCGAGTTCAAGGAGTTCGGTATTCGCCTGAACTTCATCCCCACCATCACGCCGCGGGGCACCATCCGGCTCCAGGTGGCGCCTGAAGTCAGCGCTCTTGACTACGCGCACGCCGTCGAGATTGGCGGCGCGGAGGTCCCGGCGCTCACCTCCCGCAAGGTCAACGACGAGGTCGAACTCGCCGACGGGCAGAGCTTTGTCATCGGCGGCCTGCTCGACAACGAGGATACCGAGACCTTCCAGAAGATCCCCTTCCTCGGCGATATTCCGTTCATTGGCAAATTCTTCCAGTCGATGTCGAAGAACAGGACCAATACTGAGCTTATCGTCATCGTTACGCCTTCGATCGTGCAGCCGATTCCAGCCGGCGTTGCTACGCCGGAACTCAAGTATCCGAGTCCGTTCCTGCCGCCCAACAGCGGCATCGCGATGCATCATCCGGACGAAAAGCCTGCGGGCGCGACAGCCGCTACTGCGCCACCGTCGATTCCGCTTGAGACCCTCCTCGACAGCCTGAAGAGCGAGAAGCCGCTGATGATCGAGAGTGCAGGGGGCAGCTTCGGCACCGGGTCGGCTGGACAGGCCGGCGCCACGACCGCACCGGCGCCTGCCCCTCCGCCAGCTCATTGATGCATCCGGCAGCAGAGATCTGTGGCTGACGCTTTTTGGTGGGGCTGGCGCGCTGCGAGCTTGCACTTCGCAGACCATGCTGGCGCAGGCCGGGCTGACACTTGACGGGCTGGCACAGCGCGGCGGGTGGTACTCACCCGGTAGGCCACGCGCATCTTGTCAAGCGCCTGAAGCACGAGTCTGCCGACCCACAGGACACGAGAGTTCCAAGGCAACCGATGAACCCAACCGCGAAAACCGAGCCCGCGGCCGAGACGCGCCTGACGGTGAAGAACCTCACCCGCCAGACCGTGCTCGCGACTCGACTCGAGGTCGCCGACACCGGGCCCAAACGCAACAAGGGACTGCTCGGCCGCGATGGTTTGGAAGCGGGGGGAGGGCTCTGGATCGTTCCCTGCGAATCCGTCCACACATTTTTTATGCGGTTTTCGATTGATCTTGTTTATCTCGACCGCCGCAATTGCGTGCGCAAGGTGCGCAGTGCGGTTGGGCCGTGGCGTCTCTCCGCGTGCCTCTCCGCCCACTCCATCCTCGAGTTGCCCTCCGGCGTTGTGCTGGGCTCTCAGACCCGGAAGGGTGACGTGCTCGAGTTCTCGCCGGCCTCCGACTGAGCGGTCGCGGGCTTTAGGGCGCCAAATCCTCTGCGCCGCTCGCCGGGCCCTTCCTGATCGTGCTTGCCAGCAGATACCAACAGAGCCACAGGGGAGCGGTCCAAACGAAATACGGCGACGGCAACTTCACGCCCGCCACCAGCGCCGCTTCAATCGCCACGCTTCCCAGCGCAAGAGCCGCCAGCAGCAGGCGCGAGCGAGTGATGTATGCGCCGTAGAGCAGTGCTGGGATCGCCAGCGCCTGATCGAAGAGCCAGCAATACGGCGCCGCGACCAGGGAGACAAGCATCAGCAGGCTTCCATCCGACTTCCACTCCCAGCGCCCGCGCTTCGTCCAGTACCAGGCCACGGCCCACACGCATCCGATCATGGCGGGCAGATACTGCAGCAAAGTCGATTGCGGGTTCACCCAGAATCGCAGGGCCACGCCAAGGCAGGGGATGAACTCCTTTTCGATGCCCGAGCTGTGAATCATCTGCTCATACTGCGTCCATGCCGCGGGCGCAATCAGCCAGGTGAGGCCCACGCTCGCCGCCATGGCAACCGCAAAGCCCAGCACCACTCGGTAGGCCTTCTCCATCACAATCCAAACAGCAAGCACCAGTCCGAAGGCGAGAAACAGGTGCGGCTTGAGCGTGCAAAGCCACAAAGCCATGCCTGCGAGGAACGGCCGGCGCGCAAGCAGGCGCAGAAACAACGCCAAGCCGAGAAGCGCAAACAGCGAAGTCTGGCCCACGATCACACACATCAGAGCCGGTGCGAACGAGTACCCCAGCCAGTTGAGCAGACTGCGCGGCTGCCCGTGCAGATCGCCGACAATCCGCACCGAGAGCAGAAGGAAGCCAAGCAGCGTGAGCGACCACAGCAAGGCGCCCAACCGCACGCCCACAAACCCCAGCGGCAGCGCAATGGGGAGCCCCCAGGGCGGATTCCTCATATAAAGGATCCCGTAGCCGGGGTCGAGACCAGCCCCGCGCTCGAGCCGCCCCATGGCTTCGGTTTCGTAGGGATTGGCGTGGTGGGCCAGCTGCTGGCCCGTGGCCCAATAGACCACAAAATCCCGCGCGCCGGCGATCTTGCCGGTCAATGGAGCAACACAGAGAAACAGCGCCGTCAAGGAGAGCGCCAGCCCGCCCGCCAAAGAGATCGAGAGCTCGGCAAAGTCGGGTTTCCGTCTGGTTTCAAGCGGCTGGGTGGTGCCGGCCATGAGCGCTATTGTACGTGCGCGATAGAGCCGTCATGCCCAGCCGGCGGGCCTCTTCCGCCTCAGGGAGTGCCTTCTGAAGCAACGGCCAAGGCGCTGATTCTTCAGGGTAATCCCCGCAATAGCACTTTCATGGCATGTATACGCCTTCAGTCTTGCAGCGGAGGCTGTAAACAGCTGTATACAGCTGGATTGGGCGACCGGGCCAACTGGTCGCCTCTAAGTTGTTGATTTATTTAGAAACAACCGCCGAGACCGAAATGGCACGTCACTTGCAATAGGTAAGGTGACCCGGCCCAGGGCTGGGAAATCAATCTACGGAGAGAACCCAAATGAACAACATGCTTCTCAAGATGTACATGAAGTTCCAGGACCTGGCGAGCCGCGAAGAAGGTCAGGATCTGGTCGAGTATGCTCTGGTCGTTGCCCTGATCGCTTTCGGCGCAACCGCGGGCATGAAGGCCCTTGCTGGCGGCCTGAACACCGCATTCAACAACATCAGCACCACGCTGTCCCTCTACATTTCGTAGGCTTTCGGCAAAGTCAGGGCCACACTCACACCAACCCTCGATCCTTTCCGGGAGAGATTCGCGCTCCACACCCACAGGCCGGAGTCTCTCCCCAAAAAAGGGTTCACTAACGAACGCACAGTCACAGGAGAACCGCACATGATTAACAAAGTCAATTTGCTTGTTCTGCGGTTGAAGGGACTGCTGGCGGAAGAGACGGGCCAGGACCTGGTTGAATATGCCCTCGTCCTCGCTCTGATCGCTTTTGGATGCACAGCCTCCATGCAAGCTCTTGCAGGCGGCATCAACACAGCCTTCAACAACGTCAGCACGACACTCGGCAGCTACATCTCGTAGTAGTCGCTGCTGCCGCATGGCAGTATCACCCCACACCCCCATATCGCCCGCTTCGGGAGAGAGACGCCTAAACCGCCCGGTTCCAAGCCGTGGCTCTCCCGAATGGCACCCCTGAAGCTTTTCTCCTGCAGCTCAGACCTGAGCACGCACCGGGAGAATCAATGCGACAAGCTTTTCAAATAATCCAGTCCAGGCTCAACCGTCTCGTGGTGGACGAGTCCGGACAAGCCTTGATTGAATAAGTCCTCGTGGTTGCTTTCATTGCCTTTGATGCAACGGCCGGGATGAAGGACGTCGCCGGCGGGGTTGGCAAAGCATCCGACAACATCCGAACAATCCTGGGTTCCTACGCCGCATAGTTTCATACCGGATTCATATCCGCGCAGTTGGATTTGCTGAACCGCATTTGGATTGACCCTGGAAAGGGTTGTCCTCCGCTCTTGTGAACGCGAACGACGCTCCTTGACCTGGCCTGAGAGAGCCAGAGTCGAAGGGAGGTTGCCCGGTGCAACCGAGACATAGGCGCTTCTGGTCATTTCTGAAGTGCGTGCTTGCTCACGAGCATGCACAGAATGTAGCGGAGTACGCCCTTGTTGTGTCTCTGATCGGTTTCGCGGCCGTAGCCTCCATGCAGAGCTTCGCCGGCGGCATCAGCAACGCCCTCTCAGGCATCAGCACCACCCTCGGAAACTACATTGGATCGAGCGGCTCTCCGTCTGGCAACAGCGGAGGAGGCAACAGCGGCGGTGGTAATGGCGGTGGCGACAATGGTGGCGGCGGACGTGGCGGCGGAGGCCGCGGCGGCGATGGCGGTGGCGGACGTGGTGGCGACGGAGGAGGACGCGGAGGCGATGGCGGTGGCGGACGTGGTGGCGACGGTGGTGGTGGACGTGGCGGCGACGGTGGTGGTGGACGTGGCGGCGGTGGCCGCGGAGGACGCGGCTAGCTCCGATATCACAGACTGAGCCACCTCGTCAGGGGCCAACTCCGCGATGGAAGCGCGGTGTTGGCCTTCTCAACCGCCTGTTGCCTAGCCATGCTCTCCCGGCTCATTGCCCCTGGCACAGCGCGCAAATCATGCCTCTAATCATGCTAGCTTCAGTTCTGGGATCGCTCGCTTGACGGTCCGCCTGCGGTTCGGGCTCTCCACGCACCGGTCCGCCTGATTTCGCCTCAGCCTGAAATGCCATGCTCGTTGCCACGTCCTCTGAAAACTCCGGAATCTCGCTGATGCTCGTCGAGAGCGGCCTGACCGTGATCTCGATCGCCCTCGCCTTCGCGCTGCCCAGGCTTTGTTCCTCCGGTTTCTCGCGTTTCGAGCGCGCGTTCATGGCATTGGCCTGCCGGCGCGGCCTGGCTGTTTCCGCGGTAGGCATCGCCGCTTTTCTGCTGCGGCTCGCGCTGCTTCCCTTGATGCCCGTCCCGCTGCCCATCGTTCCCGACGACTTCAGCTTCCTGCTCGCGGCCGACACCTTTTCCCACGGCCGCCTGGCCAACCCCACCCCTGCCATGTGGATCCACTTCGAGACGATTCACGTCTCCATGCAGCCTACCTACATGTCCATGTACTTTCCGGCGGGCGGACTGGTGCTTGCGGCCGGGAAGGTGCTCTTCGGCTGCCCCTGGTTTGCCATTCTCCTGATCACGGCGATGATGTGCGCGGCCATCTGCTGGATGCTGCAAGGCTGGCTACCTCCCGGATGGGCCTTGCTGGGCGGAATCCTCGCCATTCTCCGCATCGGCCTGTTCAGCTACTGGATCAACAGCTACTCCGCAGCCAGCTCGCTGGCCGCATTGGCCGGAGCGTTGGTGCTCGGCTGCGTCCCACGCCTGACGCGCAAACCGCGCCCGCTGGAAGCAATCCTTCTCGGGGTCGGCATCGGTCTGCTGGTCATTTCCAGGCCATACGAGGGCATGCTCCTGTGCCTGCCGGTGGCCGTGTATCTGGGCCATTGGGCGATCTTCGGCAAAAATCGCCCCGCATCCGCGCGGCTCGCTTATCTCGGCGCGCTGCCTGTGCTGATTACCATGGTGGCAGTCGCCTGGCTGTCGTGGTACGACTACCGTGCTTTCCAGAATCCCCTTACGCTGCCCTACAGCGTCAATCGAGCTCAATACGCCATGGCGCCTTACTACGTGTGGCAGGCGCCGCGCCCTGAGCCGGCCTATCACCACGATGCAATGCGCCGCTTTTACTCCTTCAACGAGCTGAGGGACTTCAAGAAGATCCACTCGCTCACCGGCTTTCTGCCCCAGACTCTTGCCAAGCTGGTCCGCACTTTCGAGTTCTTTGCCGGGATCGCGCTGCTCGTTCCCCTCATCATGATTCGCCGCGTCTTTCTCGATCGCCGGGTTCGCTTCTTGGTCCTGTGCACGCTCGTCCTGGCCGCGGGAATGGTCATCGAGAACTTCCTCATCGCCCACTATCTGGCGCCCTTTACAGCGGCCTTTTATGCCATCGGCCTGCAGGCGATGCGGCACCTGCGCGTATGGCGCCCCGGCGACCAGCCCGTGGGCACGACCATTGTCCGCTTCACGGTCGTCAATTGCCTCATCCTGGCGGCGCTCCGGCCCTTTGCCGGGCCCCTGAACTTGGCCTTGCCCGAGTGGCCGGCCTCCAGTTGGACTGACCGATGGTATGGCCCCGACCACTTTGGAACCGAGCGAGCCCGGGTTCAGGCAGCTTTCGAGCAGATGCCGGGACGCCAACTGGTGCTTGTCCGGTATTCAGACAAACACAACCCCCTCCATGAATGGGTCTACAACGCAGCCGATATAGATGATGCGAAAGTCGTATGGGCAAGAGAGATGGACAGTACCGATAATCGGGAGTTGATAGGTTACTACCGGGATCGAACTGTCTGGCTGGTCCAGCCTGATTCCCTCCCGGCCATCGTTTCGCCCTGGCCCGCGTCTGAGTCCCCGGCCCCTGCCGCGCACTGAGCTCCGAGCCAGAAGCAAGAAACAAAAGAGCTTAGCTGCTGCAGGAGATCCCCATGATCAACGGGAAGCGCATCGCGGTTGTCATGCCGGCCTACAACGCCGAGAAAACCCTCGAGAAGACCGTCCATGAACTGTCTAACCTGGTGGACATCAAGATCCTCGTCGACGACTCCAGCAAGGACCGGACCGCCGCGCTCTCCCGCAAGCTCGGGGTCCAGACCTATGTTCACGACGCAAACTACGGCTACGGCCGCAACCAGCAGACCTGCTACCGCGAGGCTCTGGCCGCGGGCGCGGACATCGTCGTCATGGTCCACCCCGACTACCAGTACACCCCGTCCCTGGTCCCCGCCATGGCTGGAATGGTCGCCAGCGGCGTCTACGATATGGTCCTTGGCTCGCGCATTCTTGGCGCCGGCGCTCTCCAGGGCGGCATGCCGGTCTACAAGTACATCTCCAACCGCTTCCTCACCGCGTTCCAGAACCTTTTTCTCGGCGTGAAGCTGTCTGAGTATCACACCGGCTTCCGCGCCTTCTCGCGCCAGTTGCTTGAAACTCTGCCCCTGCTCGAAAACTCCGACGACTTCGTCTTCGACAACCAGATGATCGCGCAGGCTGTGATGTTCGGCTTCAAGATCGGCGAAATCTCCTGCCCAACGAAGTACTTTGAAGATGCTTCCTCCATCAACTTCAAGCGCAGCGTCCAATACGGACTTGGCGTTCTCGGCACCACGTTCACCTTCGCCGCCAACAAGTGGGGACTGATGAACTCCGCCATGTTTGCCAAGCGCGGTCGCAAAGTGAACCAACAGTACTATTCCCCCGTCGAGCAGGGCTTGTAATACTTCGTTACAAGTCACCTAGCTCAATTCGGGGAGGGTACATCAGCCGTCATGACTCCGCCTTCCCCTTCAGACTTGGCCAGCGCGCCCTTCGCCATCGCGCCCATCTTCGTTGAACTCATCCTCACCGTCATTGCGATCCTCCTGCTCTTTGCCTGGCCTCGGCTGGGCGCTCCGTTCTTTGCCCGCGTTGAGCGGGCGTTCGTCCCTCTTGCCCGGCGTCGTGGGATCTCTGTGCTGGTGGTTGGTGTCACCGCCCTGCTGCTGAGGCTGGCGATTCTTCCCGTTTGCCCCATTCCCAACCCCATCGTCCCCGACGACTTCAGCTTCCTGTTTTCGGGCGACACCTTTGCCCACCTGCGCCTGACCAACCCCACCCCCCCCATGTGGATTCACTTCGAAACCATCCACATCACCATGCACCCCACTTACATGTCGATGTACTTTCCCGCACAGGGCCTCATCCTTGCGGCGGGGAAGTTGCTCTTTGGCCATCCATGGTTTGGCCTTCTGATCGTAAACGCGCTCATGTGCGCGGCCATCTGCTGGATGCTGCAGGCGTGGCTTCCGCCGGCATGGGCGCTGTTCGGCGGCCTGCTCTCCGTCCTTCACCTTGCGCTCTTCAGCTACTGGATCAACACCTACCACGCCGCCTCGATCGCCGCCCTGGGCGGAGCTCTCGCGCTCGGCGCATTGCCGCGGGTCATCAAGTCCCTCAGGATGCGCGACGGACTGCTTCTGGCTCTCGGCATCGTGATCCTTGCTCTCTCGCGGCCGTTTGAAGGCCTGCTGCTCTGCCTTCCCGTTGCGGTCGCACTTGGCCGCTGGGCATTCTTCAGCGCGAAGCGCCCGCCGCTTGGCCCACTCGTTTTACGCGCTGCACTGCCGCTGGCCGTTATCGCCGCCGGCCTCGGCTGGCTGGGCTACCTCGACAAGGTCGCCTGGGGAAGCCCGCTCACGCTGCCCTACACCGTGGGCCGCGCCCAGTACGCCACCGCGCCCTACTTCATCTGGCAGTCGCAACGGCCCGAACCCCACTACAACCACCCCGTGATGCGCGCCTACTTCAACGAGACCGAGCAGAAGGTGGCAGACCACAGTAAGGGACCGTTCGGCTATCTGCTGGTCAAGGGAGCGATGGCCCTGGTCGTCATCCAATTCTTTTCCGGCTTCGCGCTGCTGCCGCCGCTCATCATGGGCCCCCAGGTCTTCCGCGATCGCCGCATCCGCTTCCTCGTGGTATGCGTGCTGGTGCTTGCAGCGGGCATGTCCATCCAGGTATTTCTGCTCGCCCACTACCTCGCGCCCTTCACCGCTGCCTTCTACGCCATCGGCCTGCAGTGTATGCGCCATCTGCGCGTCTGGGCCCCCGGCGGAAGGCCAGTAGGATTGACCCTGGTCCGCCTCCTTGTCTTCATCTGCGTGCTCATGGGCGCAGCTCGCGTCTATGCCGGGCCGCTCCACCTCGCGCTGCCCGAGTACCCGTCAAGCGCCTGGAACTTCATCTGGTACGGCCCCGACCACTTCGGCACCGAGCGGGTCCGCGTCGAGGAACTGCTCCACAGCCAGCCCGGCAAACAACTCGCCATCGTCCACTACTCCGGCCAGCACAATCCCTTCAACGAGTGGGTCTACAATTCGGCCGACATCGAAAATTCACCACTCATCTGGGCACGCGAAATGGACGACGCCCACAATCGCGAACTCCTTGATTACTACAAGGACCGCACAGTCTGGCTCGTGCAGCCCGACCTTCGCCCGGCCCTCGTCACTCCCTATCCCGCCACGCAAAAGCCATGACGAAAAGCTCAAACCCGCATCCGGAAGATACTCGTGCACCATCTCGTCTCGGCGGGCTTCTGTTTCTCTTGTTGGGCGCGACTCTCTTTGCCGGACTGGGCTTCTCCTATGAACGGAGCTCAAATGTCGCGATGGCCGATTTCAAGCCGCTATACTACGGGGCGCGCTGCCTCCTCACCGGATGTGACCTTTATTCGCAGCAGCAGTTGCAACACCTCTACTTTTCCGAAAGCGAAGACCAACCATACGACAAGATCCGCCTCGCCAACAACGTCATCTGGTCCTATTACCCGCCAACTGCCTATATGCTCGTCGCCCCGATCGCAGCCCTTCCTTGGCGACCTGCACACCTTCTGTGGATGACTCTCACCTGTGCAACCTTCCTGTTGGCTGCATTCCTCATCTGGGAGCTGGGATCGCGATCGCGGCCGCTTGCCTGCGGCCTCCTTGTTTGTCTTTTTCTCATCGGCCAGGAGCTCCTGGTTGAAGTCGGAAACGCCTCGGGCCTTGTCGTCGCTCTTTGCCTGATAGCCGTCTGGTGCTTTCTGCGGAGAAGGTTCGAACTTGCCGGCGTCCTCTGCCTTGCTCTTGGCCTCGCGATCAAGCCGCACGATGCGGGACCCATTTGGCTCTACTTCCTGATCGCTGGAGGCCCGTTTCGCAAGCGAGCGCTCCAGACGTTGCTTTGTGCAATTGTCCTCAGTCTGCCGGCTGTCCTTTGGGTCCAGCACCTGGGTCCGGATTGGTTGCCAGAGCTGCGCCACAACCTCGCAGCCACCGCGGCGCCCGGCGCAATAAACGATCCCGGACCCTCCGGCTTCGAGCCCCGTGCCCATGGAGCAATCGTCGTAAGCCTGCAATCTGTCATCAGTATTTATCGAGACAACCCGCATTTCTACAACCCGCTCAGCTACCTGATTTGCGGTCTGATGCTCGTCGTTTGGCTCATGATAGGCTTGCGCTCGCGATTCCCTCGCTCGCTGGCCCCTTTGGCACTCGCCTCCGTCGCCGTCCTTTCCATCCTTCCCGTCTACCATCGCCAACACGACCTCGGACTCTTGCTGCTTACCGTCCCCGCATGCACCTTGCTCTTGTCCAATTCCAGACGCATCGGCGCTTACGCCGTATTCATCACCGCGAGCGCAGCGATTCTCTTATCCAACCAGACAATCCAGTTCCTTGCGATTGTCGCAGCATTCATCCGCGCCACCACGCATGGTCTCACTGGCCAGGTGCTCGCGCTTCTCCTCTCACGGCCCGCCCCAATCGTTTTGCTGGCTGTTGCCGCCTTTTACCTATGGGCATATTCCGTTGAAGCGCGCATTCTACGAAATTCTCCCCAATCAACCGCAGCGCCCGTCACCCTTTCCTCCGCTGAAAGGGCCGTGGCCACAGGAATATGACCAGCCGCTCAAATCCACTGCCCCGCCGCGATTGGTTTCTCCTCCCGTTCATCGCGGCCGCCACCGTCCTGCTGGTTTGCGCTGCGTCGGAGATCGTGGCCCGCTATGCCTTCCCCGATTCGGCTGAGAATCCGCTTGACTGCATGATCCTCAACGACCCGGCAACTGGAATTCGCGGTCTACCCAACTCGGTTTGCCATGGTCAGCAGCCCGAGACTCCGATGGTCGAGTACCGCTTCAACCGCTGCGGGCACCGCGCTGGCGTCGAATGCGGGCCCAAGCCTCCAGATACCTACCGGATTGTCATCATCGGCTCATCCTTTGCCGAGGGCTTCCTCGTCCCTCGCGAACAAACATTCGCCGCCCTGCTTCCCGCCGAGCTCTCACAACGCCTCGAGCGTAAAGTCGAGGTTTACAACACGGCCGTTCAGCAACACAGCGCCCGAAGCGTCAGCCTGCAAATGGACCAGGTCTTCGCTCTTGAGCCCGACCTCATCCTCTGGCCAATCAACTCCTGGGACTTTTCCAACGCAGATTTCACGACGTTTGTCCGCCCCAGCCGGCCACCTGGCGATCTTCCGTCGATCGGCACTGCTGTCTCCGAGGCCCTCCACAAGAAAGGATTTGGCGGTGCGCTCGGCGTCGGGGTCGCCCTGTCAATTGAGTTAATCATCCACAATCGCACCCAATTGATGATTCGCCACTTGCTCTACCTGAGCGAGACCCAGTACGACCGCAACGCAAAGTCGAGTACTTATGAGGTCGGGTTCCTCCGCGCGAATCCAGACCCAGCATCGCTCCACCAGCTCGAACAGTTTGACCTGTACGCGACTGAGATCGAGAAGAAGGCCCAGGCAGCGCACGTCCCCCTCGCCGTAACCGTGCTTCCCCTGCGGCTTCAGGCGTCGATGATCGCGCTCCAGGAACGCTCGCCGGAGCTTGACCCCTACCAGCCCGACCGTTTTGCGCGTTCAGTGGTCGAGTCCAATGGCGGCATCTTCGTCGACATTCTTCCCGCCTTCCAGCGCGTTCCATCGACGGGCCGCTACTACTACGCCGTCGATGGTCATCCCAATGCCCGGGGTCACGCGCTGTTCGCCAACATCCTCGCCGATGCCCTCACCAGCGGAGCAGTTCCGGCCCTCGCCGCACAAAGGGTTCTAACCCCACCTCCCGCAGATTCTTCCCGGCCATGAGCGTGCCAACTCAACCCGCCCCGCCCACCAGCCTCCGCCCTTGGCAGCATGCGGCGCTCTTCGCCGCCTCTTGCGCCGTTCTGGCCGCGCGCAGACCCGACGGAATCCTTCATCCGCAGTTCTATGCTGAAGACGGCAGGGCGTGGTTCGCGGATGCGTGGAACCTTGGCTGGTGGCACGCGCTCGCGCGCCCGTGGTATGGTGTTTTTCAGACTTTTCCCCGCCTTGGTGCGGCCCTTGCGCTGCTTGTGCCGCTCACGCTGGCGCCGTTGATTTTCAACTTGATTGCAATCGCTGCTCAGGCGCTTCCCGTCAGCGTGATGCTCTCCTCGCGCTCCGCCGCATGGGGCAGTCTTCGCTTCCGCTTCCTCATGGCGGCACTCTATCTGGCGCTGCCCAACTGCGGAGAGCTCAGCTTCGGCATCACAGAGTCGCAATGGCATCTCGCGCTTGCAGCCTTTCTTCTGCTCGTCGCATCTGTGCCATGCAAGGTTGCGGGCCGCGCGCTCGATCTCGCTCTTCTTCTTGTCTCCGGCCTTTCCGGACCGTTCTGCATATTCCTTTTTCCCATCGCTGCCTTCGTAGCCTTGAGCCGCAGAGACAAGCGCCGTTGGCTTCCGGCCGCTGTCCTCGGCCTCTGTTGTGTTATTCAGTGCTTCTCCCTGCTGATGCTCGATCGCAATGGCCGGCCTCATCAAGACACCGGAGCAAGTCTCGACCTGTTTGCCCGCATCGTGGGTGGCCGCGTCGTTCTCTCTACCCTCCTGGGCATCAACAGGCTTCCCACTGCACCGGGTACGGGATTGTTCCTCGTGCTCCTCTGCCTGACAGGCCTTGGAATTGCGCTTCTGGCTGCCTGCTTCATTGAAGCAACCGCGGAAATGCGGCTCTTCCTTGTCTTCTCTTCGCTGATCTTCGCAGCTTCGCTTTTATCCATCACCCCTCCACCCCCGCCGCAGACTCCAGTCTGGCGGGTTCTCGTGGAGGCAGGCGGCGCGCGCTACTGGTTCTTTCCCACGCTGGCCTTTGCGTGGGCTCTCCTCGCATCCACGCGCAGCCGCCTGCGCTTGCTCAAGGGCGCGTCGGTCTCGCTCCTCGTTCTGATGACCGTCGGAATCCTCCGTGACTGGCACATACCGTCCTTCAAGAACATGCACTTTGCAGAGCAGGTCGAGCGCTTCAAGCAAGCGCCCATAGGAACCACGGTCACCATCCCCGAAAACCCGGAAGGCTGGACGCTTTCCCTCATCAAACGCTAATTCACGCGCTATCCTAGGCTCGCATGATCCTCGACACCGCAAATCAAGGCGGACCTTCGCTAATCCTGATCGAGGCCGGGTTCACGCTCGTCTCCCTCGCTTTAGCCCTTGCGCTGCCGCGCCTTGGTTCATCTGGCTTTTCGAGACTGGCCCGCGGCTTTCAGCGGCTCGCTGTCAGAAAGCGGCTCTCCGTTGCCTCGGTCGGCGCCGCTGCTCTGCTCCTGCGTCTCGCAATTCTTCCCATCTGCCCCATCCCGCTGCCGTTTGTGCAGGATGACTTCAGCTTTCTCCTCGCTGCCGATACGTTTTCTTCAGGCCGGCTCACCAACCCGACCCCGGCCTTGTGGCAGCACTTTGAAAGCGTCCAGATCACCATGCAGCCAACCTACATGTCGATGTACTTCCCGGCACAGGGGCTGATTTTAGCGGCAGGTAAGGCCCTCTTCGGCCATCCCTGGTTTGGCCTGCTGCTGGTCAACGCGCTCATGTGCGCGGCATTGTGTTGGATGCTTCAAGCCTGGCTGCCGCCCCCGTGGGCCTTGCTCGGCGGCGTGCTGGCGATTCTCCGCATCTCGCTCTTCAGCTACTGGATCGACACCTACTCGGGTGCGGGGTCGATCGCCTGCCTTGGAGCGGCGCTCGTCCTCGGCGCCCTGCCGCGCATCACACGCCACGGCGCACGCCCCCGCGACTGCCTGCTTCTCGCCACCGGCATCGCGATCCTCGGCCTGAGCCGGCCGTTTGAGGGGCTGCTGCTCTGCATGCCTGTTCTCTTCGTCCTCGTTCGTTGGATCTTGCGCGGCCGCAACCGCCCGCCTGCCACGGTGCTCCTTCGCCGCAGCCTCGTCCCTCTGGCGCTGATCGTTGCCGCCGTAGCGTGGCTTGGATACTACGACGCGCGCGCCTTCGGCAATCCGTTCACGCTGCCCTACTCTGCCGATCGCGAAGCCTACGCCGTTGCGCCCTATTGGATCTGGCAGTCGCCGCGCCCGGTCCCGGTCTACCGTCACACGATGATGCGCGACTTCTACGTTGGACTCGAGCTGGCTTACGCCAACCGCCTGCACACAGCTGCTGGATTCCTGAGCGAGACCTTCCTCTTCAAACCGCTGCGCGCCCTGCTCTTCTTTTCCGGCGTTCTCTTTCTGCCGCTCCTCGTGATGGCGCGGCGCGTTCTGCTCGACAAACGCATTCGCTTCCTCGTGGTATGCACGGCGTTCGTGGTGTGCGGTGTGTTGCTCGAAACCTGGCTTATCCCCCATTATTGGGCCGCTGCTACGCCCGGGCTCTATGCCATCGGCCTGCAGGCGATGCGCCACCTGCGCCAGGTTCGCCTCAGCGGCCAGCCCGCGGGAGCGGCAGTGATTCGATTCTCGCTCGTGTCCTGCGTCATTCTCGCCGGCATTCGACTCTGCGCTGGCCCGCTCCACCTGACGCTTGCGCCGTGGCCCAGCGCGGCGTGGGCTTCGGAATGGTATGGCCCCGGAAGGCTCGGCCTTCCTCGCGCACAAGTCGAGCGGGACCTGGATGCGATGCCCGGAAAACAAATTGTCATTGTTCGCTACGCGCCGGGCCACAGCCCCATCGATGAATGGGTCTACAACGCTGCCGGCATCGATGGTTCACCCGTGATCTGGGCGCGTGACATGGATGCCGCCGGCAATCGGGAACTGCTTCGCTACTACAACAGCAGAAAAGCATGGCTCGTGGAACCGGACGCTACCCCGCCGCGCGTAACGCTTTATCCTTCGAACTGACAAGCCGCATCCCATTTGTCCCTTAATCCTCGCCCTTTCAGTCGCTTAGCCCCACTTCCTTCCCTTGCGCATAATTTCCCCGTTTACGCGCACAATCTACACATGAATGCCAAATCAGCCACACCCCCGTCGCCCTTGGCGTGCTCTTCCCAGGCCCTATACCCGAGACCCGAGACCCTACCCCTGTCCCCTGAAAACCAGCCTTTAACGCCGCAAACCAAAATGCTAAGGTCGTTAACGAATCTGCCTCTAACTCCTCTGTTTTCAGCCGTGTGGATACATAATCCCTACCCCCTCCCCCTCCTGTGGAAAACAGGGTGCCAGGACACGCAGACGCTGAAAACAAATGAGTTAGGGTCCGAAAAGCCGCGAAAAGGAGTCAAAAAACGGCCGAAAAACGCTGAAATTCAGCCATTTTTCACTAGTTTTCGGTCGTTTTCAGGCAAAAAACAGCAGATTTCACTCAGTCGCTTTGTCACCCATTCACCTTGTCACTCGTTCACTCATTCACTCATTCACTTGTTCACTCGTCTCAGCGAATTCCGAGCAGCTTGTGAGTCTGCAGGCTGAGCCGCCAGCGCGGATTCTCAAGGCAGTAGCCCAGCGCGAGCGTCGTGTTCTCCTCCCGGTGCGGACCATCCATCGGCTGCAGGAAGAAGTGCCTGAAAGCTAGCCCTTCAAATCGCGCAGGATCGGCCTCGTCCTCGTCCTGCGGAAAGACCAGCTTCAGTTCGTCGCCGCTCTGCTGCACCAGCTTGGTGGCCGCCTTCGGGCTCACGCAGATCCAGTCGATCCCCGCCGGCGCGGCGATCGTCCCGTTGGTCTCGACGGCAATCTCGAACTTCTGTTCATGAAGGGATGCAATCAATGCGGTATCGAGTTGCAGCAGCGGCTCGCCGCCCGTGCAAACAACAAATCGCTTGCCTGCCGAATCCGCAGGCCATTCGCCGGCAACAGCAGCCGCGAGCGACTCCGCCGAGTCGAAGCGTCCGCCGCCCGTTCCATCCACACCCACAAACTTTGTGTCGCAGAATCGGCAAATCGCCGCAGCCCGATCGGCTTCGCGTCCCGACCACAGATTGCAGCCGGCAAACCGGCAGAACACCGCCGCCCGCCCCGCCTGCGCACCCTCGCCCTGCAGCGTGTAGAAGATCTCTTTCACCGCGTAACTCATAGAAACCAGCTTTCAGCCCTCAGCCCGTTCTTAACAGGCTGACTTCATGAGCCAGTGCACAACGGAACTATGAACTAAGAACTACGAACTGCATCGCAGCGGATCCTCGATCCCGTTCTCGCTGAATCCCTTTTGCCGCAGCAGGCACGAGTCGCAACTCCCGCACGGCTCGCCGCTCGGCGAGGGATCGTAGCAACTGCTGGTGAGGCTATAGTCCACGCCAAGCTCCAGCCCCTTGCGAATGATCTCTGCCTTCGACAACGCAATCAACGGCGTGTGGATCTTCAGCGCCTGACGACCCTCCACCCCGGCCTTCGTTGCCAGGTTGGCCATCCGTTCAAAGGCTTCGATAAACTCAGGCCGACAGTCGGGGTAGCCCGAGTAGTCGAGCGCATTCACGCCGATGAAAATGTCGCTCGCGCCGAGCACCTCGGCCCACGCCAGCGCAAACGAGAGAAAGATCGTGTTCCGCGCCGGCACGTACGTGATCGGAATCCCGTGGGCCATCTCTGAATTTGTCCGCCCCTTGGGCACGGCGATCTCGGCCGTGAGTGCAGAGCCGCCAAACGCGCGCAGATCGACGACCGCCGTGCGGTGCGCCGCCACGCCGATGGAGGCGGCAACGCGGGCCGCCGCTTCAAGTTCAAGGATGTGGCGCTGCCCATAGGAGAACGAAAGTGCATAAAGCTCGTACCCCTCGCCCCGTGCAATCGCCAGTACTGTGGCCGAGTCCAGCCCGCCGCTCAACAACACCACCGCTTTTCTTTTTTCAGGGGCCACGCTCACTTCGGGTCTCCGCCCTTCCCGATGTCCATCGAAGGCGGCAGCGGATTGCCCTCGTCGATCGATGCCGCAATGCACTTTTCGAGCAGACCCTTGGCCCGGAGAATGAACTCGATTGCATCGCGCCCTGCCCCGTCGCCGCCTCGATGCTCGGTAACGTAGTGCGCCTCGTCCTTCACCTGCTGGCGCGCATTGGCCACCGCAACTGCGAAGCCGCACTGCCGCATCACGGGAAGATCGATTACGTCGTCGCCCACATACGCAATCTCATCGAGTGTCACGCCTTCCCTCTCCATGATCTCGCGCACCGGCCTCATCTTGAAGGCCTCGCCCTGGTAAACGAACTCAATCTTCAGGTCGCGCATGCGCAAGGCCACAGTCTCGCTGATGCGCTTGGTGATGACGCCGAGCTTCATACCGCCGAGCCGGGCAAGCGTCATGCCCGCGCCATCGTGCGCGCTGTAACCCTTCACCTCCACCATCCGCGTCGAGACTGTGCCGTCCGGCGCCGCCAGGGGCACTGGGACAATCCAGATGCTTCCGTCGGTCAGTACGCCGTCCACGTCAAAGAGAACAATCTTGATGCGCCGCGCGCGTTCTTCGGCAGTCAGGCTCATCCCTCAATTCTACCCATTGCGCGCAGGTCTTCCCCCAACCGCCCATTGGTAGAGAATAGGAGCATGGCAGACAGCCCCTCGCCCCATCCCGACGCGCCGCCTGCACTGGAGCCCGAAGACTTCTACTTCGAGGGTCCAAACCTGGTGTTCACGGCTGCCTACCACCTCAAGCGCGGCTCGTGTTGCGGCTCGGGCTGCCGTCATTGTCCCTACGAGCCTAAAAACTCCGATGGTCAGTCCTGAATCCGGCGTGGTATAAAACCGTTCGAGCAAAAGACCGGTCTGCACGACGAGGTTAGTTCCTTCGCGTAGCCCTTATGCTGCTCGCGCAAACCCATCCCCTGATCTGAATCGCTTGAAATCAAAAAAGGAGAGAGTTATGGATTGGCTTTGGTGGATCATTGTTGGACTCGTCGCCGGCTGGGCAACGGGCAAGATCATGAAGGGAAGCGGCTACGGGTTCTTCGTGGACATTATCATCGGCATTGCCGGCGCTCTAGTGGGCGGCTTCATCGCTCGTCATCTAGGTCTGGGCGGCAGCGGCGGGATGCTTTACACGATCCTCGTTGCCATTGGCGGCTCCATCATCCTTGTGTTCCTATTCCGCCTCATTACCGGCAATCGATAGCTCAAGACCAACTTGAAATAGGATCGCGCCGCGATCTGCCGCTTCTCATAACCGAGTGCGGCAGATTGGGGCCTACTTGGATTCCGCTTATTCTGATCCGGTTCCAGTTGTGACGGCCGGCGAGCTCGACGTGGCGGCGGGCTCTTTGACCAGCACAGCAAACCGCGGAAACGCGAAGCTCCCAGCTGCGTCGTCAATCACATTCAACTGGCAGAGGTATTGCCCCGGCTTGAGCCCGCTGAGCGGCACGTCTAACTCAATCGCCACCGCGTCCCGGCCCTCCAGGTTGATCGACTTGGCCTGCACCAGCGGCGTTTCGTAGACCTTGGTCGCACCCTGAATCAACTCAAGGCTGCTCAGCAGGCTGATTCCAGGCTTGGTCCCCTTCGGCTGATTCTCTGCTGCCTTCTCGCGAGTCGGGTTGTAAATCTCGTAATAGAGATAGAGATGTTGATCCTGGCGGAAGACGTGGCTGATGTTGGGCACGTACTCCTGCCCCTCCCGCACCAGTGGTGTGGTCTTCTTGCTCGGTACGCGTGCGGAAGCTAACAAGATCGAGCTAATCTTCAACGGCCACTTCTTCATGTCGGGCAGCGTGACCGAAGCGACAAACGATCCCATGCGGCCGGTCTGGTTCTCGCGCACCACGAACTTCATCTGGTATTTACCGGGCGGCAGATTAAAGCTTGTTGTGTATTGGATGTTCTTCTGTCGCGCCTGCAGGTTCTCGTCGAGATTCAGTTTCACGGTATCGCGCACGTGGCCGATGGGCCGATTCACCTCGTCGATCACGGAGCCAATGATGTCGAGCGTCGCCTTGTCTTTGTCGCCGCCCTTCACGAAGGGAATCTGCGATCCGGGCACAATGATCGATACGGGAACAAAGAACCGATTCTCATCCAGCCGGAAGTACAGCGCATCCATGTAGACGGCCATGTCGGTGGCAGGAAGGTCGCTGGCCAACTGGTCGTTGAGCTCCTGCTCGCGGTCCTCATGGCCTGAGTGTTGGAAGTCCGCCGGAGCATAATAGCCGGGACGGTACTCCAGCTTGATTCCGGGGCGATTGATCTTGATTGTCAGCTTGCGGAACTTGCCGTCGCGGGCCGGATTTGTGCTGTGAAAGCCTATCGCGTAATAGGCGGACGTGTCAGCCTGCACTTTGGCAAATGCCGGCGCAAAATCGTTGGAATCGAAAAAGGCCGTGCCGCCCGTGTCGTGGCTGAGCGTACCCATCACCTCCTGCGAGGCAAA
>CAYWSR010000034.1:0-28523 GCA_964460385.1 uncultured Occallatibacter sp.
GTTTGTTGAATCAATAACATAAGCGGTCCATTCGGTAGTCGTTAGCGCTACCAGCTAATATCCGCTAAAGCCTGCTGAATCAGCAGGCTTTTTCAATGCCTAGAAATCCTAATAGCGCGTGCTTGGTCATAATTGCGCAAGCCGTGGTACAAACTGTGGTGCACAGTCCAAATGGGCCGATTTGTGGATTGCTTGCTAAGGGATGGCATTTCCCCGCCACCAATGGCGCAAACAGTTCTCCTATTCTTCGCCGTGATACCTTTGTGCTAGTAAGGTGCCGTTGGCACTCCAACGGGTAGAAAAGAAGCGACGCCGAAGGCAGATTAGTCCTCAAGAGAATCGGGAGTCTTTATGTCCCCGGACGGATGGAAAACCCTTGTTATTCCGGATTGACTGCGCGACAGCAGGAAGATGCGAAAGTCGCTGACGACATGGGCAACCTAGACTTGCTGAAGCTGGTTTGCGATAGCTGTGGTCAGACGATAGGGGCGAAGGTAATGCCCGCATACAAGCTACAGTCGAACGCTGGGAAGCACTTTGAGGCTGATCCCTATCCACATGAGCGGCCAAAAGCGCAACGGCCTCGTGCCCTCAAGCCCGGCCCGCGCAAGTAAAGGCGGCTGTGTCGATGGACATTTATCTGGACACGTGCCTTTGGAATGCGCTCTTTGAGCAATCGGTTGATCCAGGAAGTCTCATGGCGGGGCTAGAGGCTAGGGGTTCCGGGCTTGTGCTCAGCGACGAGAATGTCTTTGAACTCGCAAAGACGTTCTTGGGGAGCGGGCCTACAGGTCTACAGCAAGGCACAGCGCTCTTCTCCTATCTGAAGGGTTTCACTGATGCTTCGATCCGAGTCACTAAGGACAATTCGTCCATGGTGGCAGCCGAAATGGCGTCTATTCAATTGCAGATTGGAATCATTTACCCCTATCTCACCCAGGACGACTACGACACAGCGAAAGCAACGATTGAAGACCACGCACGGGGACAACTTAGTGAGAGGACCCGTGAGCATGTCGAATGGCGAATCAGGTCTAACGAATCAGGCAGGCGGGGGATTGCCCTTTACATTAACGGCGCTCCCGCGTTGAGGCGGGCATTAGAGGCCGTCTCAGAGGAAGCGCTTCCGGGCTGGATTCGATGGGTTCGTTCAACGACTGACGGCGTCAACTATCTGGCATGGCAGATTAAACACTACTTCGATGACAAGCCGTTTGAGGACATCTACGAGTATGCCCAGCTCCTCCAACGGTCCTCGGCTATCCGACCCAAAAGCCTCTGACGTTGCTAGAGCGGATCATCGGGGCATCGTCGAACGAAAATGACATCGTGCTTGATGCGTTCTGTGGTTGGGGCACCGCCTTAGTTGCGGCTCAGAATCTCAAACGACAATGGATTGGAATGGACGTTTCACCCACCGCGTGCTGCGTGATGGCAAAGCGGCTGCGCGATGTCTGCCGCATAACTGAGAGCGAAAAGCTGTGGAGAATCGGACGCGGCTTCGTGGTCCGCGATTTGCCTTGGACGGACAGCAGCTCCGCAAGATTCCGCCATTCGAGTTTGAGAATTGGGCCGTCATTGCGCTCGGGGGAATTCCGAACAAGACGCAAGTTGGGGACATGGGAATTGACGGGCGTATCTATCCGGTTGGTGCCAGTCCGAACGATGGTGACAAACTCACACCGGAGCTGGACTTCATGGATGACTGGTATCCGATTCAGGTGAAGCAAATGGACCGTGTGGGCCGACCGGACATAGACAGTTTTGAGGCAGCCATGATGCGGACCCGCCGCAAGAAGGGCTTTTTCGTGGGCTTCGATTTTTCGGGGGATGCGCTGACGGAAATTGATGGGTTTTTCCGGCGCAAACACATCGTGGTTATCCCGCCCACGGTGCGCGAAATTCGGGATGAGCACATTGCACAGAAACTAGCCTGAGCACCCGGAGCTAGTGAGTTATTAGGGCTAGCCTTGCGACGATCCGCCGCACCAGTCGCTCGGCGCTGGCATTGCCCGTGCGCTTTGTTCGTATCATTCGTTTCTTTCGTATTCATGAGAACCAGACGCAGGGCACAAAGCCGCGTGCATTCTCCAACAGAGCCAGAGGGCGCGCTGGCGCGCACCAGCGGGCCGCCCTGGCCTTGCTGGCATCTCGGCAGGCGTCTTGCTTGCCTGTCTGTCTGGCGCGCTCTGGTGCGCCTAAAATCCGCCGATTGTTAAGAAATTCTAAGGGTTTCTCGTTGCTGGCGGAACAGCACTCGCGCCGAGTGGGGAAGCTGGAGGTCACGGCGGAGCGGGTGCTGGCGAAGCTGGGCTTCGATCCGGGCTTTCTTCGTGACTTTCGTTTCTTTCGTACCCGCAGAGCAAGCCGTGTTGGAGCCCCGCATCCATCCGAGCCGATCCGTGAGGGGCATGATATGGGGGTCAAATCCCTGGACCATCGGACCGCTAGACCGTTATGGCGTGAAATTCTTGTGTCTCCAGAATCGGAAAAATCATGAATGAAATGCCAGAATCGCCGCCGTTGGGTATCGCTCTCAGATGCGAGGATTGCTGGGGGTCTGAGGCCTCCTGGAGAGGCCCCGAGGGGGAAGGGGGGTCTAAATCTCTAGCGAAATGCCAAACCCAGACCGTGCATTAAGCGCATTTTCGTTTCCACAAAATAACAAAAATCATGAAATCGACCCGGAAATCAGCCAAGTCTTAACCCCGCCGCAGAGGACAGCATAGTGGGCTTTAGAGCCTCTTAAGGGGCATCGCAGACACACGGAAGGGGCGCGATGGTGCCTTTTATGCACGCGGAGCATCCCGCCAAGCACTATTGCCTGGATAGTAACTGACGGATAGCCGGTAAACCACCCAGAATGTCAAGACCCTAGGGAACTCCACATTTGAAACGGTGACCAATCTGCACTGTCCCAGCTAAAAGGAGCGGTAATTCCACTTTCACTAGACGATTCCGGTCCTCTGGCCTCCGAAGCTCACCGCTTTGTTTAGCTGTCATTGCCGGGGAAGTGGAAGCATTGCTGGGTGCAGGAGCGCTCGTGTCAACAGCGGTAAAAAGCGACAATTAGACAAAGCATGGTCAGCGCCAGCACTTCAGCTGCGACATTCATGTCCACATGGAACTCCGAGCTGAAGAGCCTGACTCTCGCGGGCTGAATGCCGCTCGGGTCCGACAGCGCGCCGCCATAGAACTTGCAAGAGAGTGCAGCTGCCAGACAACTCAACATCGGGATCACAGCGAGGATCGCGGCAAGGTAGAAGCGCTGCTCCTGAAAGCTCCCCGGGGCCAGGATCAGCGCAACCTCCAGAACAGATAACAGCGCATAGCTGATGGCCTGCCAGACCAGATGGAAGCGCGCATGCCTGAGCCAAACGGGATTGGTCGCGTGAGTGCGATTCAAATCGATGGCCAGCGTACCGATGCCTTGCATGCCGCAAAGCAGTGCAAGCAACCATCGGCCAAACGTTGCGTGGCTCAGTGCACATGCTCCCTGGAATGGTTGAAGACGCCCATATTCGTCAATTGCTCCGCACCTTAGCTGGCTCATATGCCGGCTCCAACGGAAGAGTGACCGAAATCCAAGCTCCGCCAAGACTGCGATTGCCTGCGGTCACGCTACCACCATGCGCCCGGACTACGGCATCGACAAAGGCCATTCCCAGGCCATGTCCGCTTGAGGCGCGACCCTTCACACGACGCTCAAACAAATGCACCAGAACGTCAGAATCGAAGCCTGGCCCGTCGTCTTCAAGACGCATGATTGCAGTTTCGCCTTGCACTCGTAGAAAAATGGAAACAGTGCAGCGACTTGGCAGGTGATTCAGCTCATTTCCGAGCAGATTAGCAACCATGCGATGAATCAAGGCAGCATCCGCATTCACTCGCACCGGACCATCACTTTGAAATTCAACGCTCACTCCCTTTTCTGACATCGATGGCTCATAGAGATCCGTCATGACTCGAATCAGTTCATTCAGATCGATCGCGGTGCGGGATAAGCGAAGAGCGTCCGCTTTGGCCTCTGCGACATCGAGTGACATATTCAGGAAATCCGTAAGTCGGTCAAGCTCTTCGATTGCCGATACAATCGGCTCAGAATGTTCCCCGTCCGCTGTTTCTGACAGAGACATCTCGAGCTTGCCGCGAATTGCGGTCAACGGGCTTTGCAAGTCGTGAGCCAGGGAACCCGTGATCGTATGCAACTGGTGCACCGAATTCTCAATGCGCTCGAGCATTCCGTTCAGCGTGTGCGCAAGCTGACTAACTTCGTCGTGGCGTTCCGTGGTGGGCACACGTTCGGTCAAATCGGAATGACCAATGCGCGAAGCAGCTTCTGTGATTCGACGAACGTGACTCAGCATTCCCCGTGTCGTAAAAAAGACGAGAGCAAAACCCAAGAGCACGAGCAAAAGCCAAATCAGAATGAACCGATTGCGCAAGCTCCTCAGAACTCTTAACTGATCTCGCTCTGACAGGCCGAGATATATGCGGCTTCCATCCTTGATGCGGGCCGTCGCAACTCGAAATGGAATTGAGAATCCTTGAACTTGAACATCGGTCGGATGATCGGGTGAGATATTGGCGAATTGGACGGCCTGCAATGTAGCCGCGCCGCTGCCGCTGCCAACCCAAAGGCTCAGCGAGCCGTCAGCACCTTCCTGCAGGAAGAACACTGAGTCGCTTGCCCCGGTCTCATCCGCAGTCTTATTCGGTACCTCGCGCGCTGCCAGCTCCGCCACCTCGCCCACCACGCGGCCGTAGAGAGCGTCTTTCGGCGTCCGTTCTGCCACGTCTCCGAGCACCTCAACTTCACCGGAAAGCCATGCGTCACTGCGCCGCTGAATATCGCTAGCAACAAATCGATGAAGCAGCGCAAACGCGAGCAGGGTTCCGCAAGCGAAAGCGAGCGTCGCCCAGAGCGAAATGCGCCACGCGGCGCTGCGGATGGGTCCCTTAACGGTCTTTGAGGACATAGCCCACTCCACGCATGGTCCTGATAAGTGGCGTTTGCCCATCGCCATCGACCTTGCTCCGCAACCGATATATGTGGACATCCACTACGTTGGTATCCGGTTGAAAACGCATCCCCCACACCTTGTCCAGGATCATGGAGCGAGTGACTACGCGACCTGCATTCCTGCACAAATACTCGAGCAGAACAAACTCCTGCTGGGTCAGTTGCAGAATTTGTCCACCACGCGATGCTTCACGCCTCAGCAAGTCCAGTTCGAGATCGAGCACCCGCAACTTCGTCGCCTCCGCACCAGGGGAGACATTCCGCTTCATTAGGTTTCGAAGACGTGCCAGCAGTTCCGCCATGGCGAACGGCTTTGTCAGATAGTCATCTCCGCCGTGTTCCAGACCGCGGACGCGATCATCTACCGATCGACGCGCCGACAGTATAAGAACAGGCGCTCGGACACCCGATTGCCGCAGCTTGTGAATAAGGTCGATCCCATCCATGTCGGGGAGTCCGAGGTCGACAATTAAACTGTCGAATTCCGGCTCCACGGCCAGGTGTTGGGCGGTCTTTCCATCTGCCGCGGCCTCGACCTCGAATCCGGCTTCTTCTAGGGATCGTTTCAAGAAACTCTGGATGTCGTTCTCATCTTCCACGAGCAGGAGACGCATAAGCCGATATTAGTCCTCGCGGCTATAGCCGACAACTCGCTCGGATGTCCAATTTAGACATAGCAGGACCAAATTGATGGATATGAACAAAGTGTCATCTTCGCGTTGGGTGGGCTTCATTTGCGGACTCTATTCTCATAACTCAGAATCCCCGGCCACTCAACGGAAGCGGTCGGAGAAACAGGGAAGCCGAGCGTGGTTTGCGCTCCGGTTGTGATCATTCCCACTATTCGAGTCAAGGCCGACTCGTCTCGTGAACATGAACGAAACTTCATCGGGATTGCCCTGAATCGTGGCTTTCAGAACTTCAATCAACCCCGTTCTACCCGTGAAACGCAAAATGAGTCGTTATCAGCATTTGCGCTTGCTCAAATGCCTTCAATGAATGCGCTCAAAAGAACGTTGAGGATCACATTGAATTCTGAAGACAGCAGCGATTTGGGAGGTGTCTGCGCACCCGGTCCATCCAACCGCTTGTCATTAGGAGTTCGCGTCGAGCCGAAACACAGTTTGAATCCGGCTGGTACCTTTGCCTCAACCGCCTCTTCTTCCTTTTCCAGCCCTGAAGTGAGTCGCGATCGGCCTACGCAGACCCAATCTGTGTGGGCCACGTGGCTGCTCCTTCTCGCAGTTTTCTTCGCCGTTCAGGTTGCTTCCCTGTTCACCCCGCCGCTTCTTGACGACGTGGACTCAGCGCATGCTCAGGCGGCCCAGCATTTTGCCGAGACTGGCGACTGGGTCACCATGAAAATCAACGGCATCCGCTACATTGAGAAGCCGCCTCTGCCCTATTGGTTTGTGGGCATCAGCTACAAGATCTTCGGCGAGAGTGCAGCGTCCACTCACCTGCCAAACGCTTTGGCCATGCTCGGTCTCTGCTGGCTCTCGTGGGCCTGGGCGCGCCGCGCCTGGGGTGACCGCGCAGCCCTCTATGCCGGCCTGGCCGTGCTCACCGGGATTGGCCCGTTCCTGTTTACGCGATTCATCATTCCCGAGTCGTATCTCGCGCTGTTCCTGATCTGGGCGCTTTATGGACTCATTACCGGGCTGGAGTTGGGCAAGCCCACCAGGTTTTATTGGTGTTACATCGGCGTGGCGCTCGCCACCATGACCAAAGGGCTCATTGCGCCCGTGTTCTTCATTGGCGCCGCGGTGCCCTACCTGTTGCTCACCGGCCAGTGGCGCCGCTGGAAGGAAATCAAGCCCATTACCGGCCCGCTGCTCTTCCTTGCCATTGCCGCGCCGTGGCACATCCTCTGCGGGCTGGCCAACCCGGATCAGGGCCATGCGCTGGGCAGCCACCCCACGGTCGGCAATGTCCACGGCTTCTTTTACTTCTACTTCGTCAATGAACATCTCCTGCGTTTCTTCTCTCTGCGCTATCCGCACGACTATAACAAGCTGCCGTATCTGGCCTACTGGCTGCTCCACCTCGTCTGGCTCTCTCCATGGAGCCTCTTTGTGCCGGCGGTGCTCGCGGTCGCCTGGAAGACGCGCCGCGGTTGGCTGCAGCAACCGGGCCGCGAGGCCGGAAACACCGTCGACTTCTACATCGACAACGCAGCGCGCGAGAAAGTTGCCAGCTATGTCACACACATCAAATTTCAGATACGCACTGTCTGGCTGCTCAGCTTGTACTCCGCCTGGACCTTGTTGTTTTTCTCCCTCTCCTCCAACCAGGAGTACTACACCTTTCCGGTGTGGCCAGCGCTCTTTATCCTCATCGCAGCCGTCGTCGCCGCGATTGAAGAGCAGCGCAAGGGCGTCGATGGCCAGCCGTTGCTTTCAACCGCATGGTTGACTTGGGGAAACGCAGTTTTCGCAGTGGTAGCCGTTTTGGCGGCAGCCACTCTCGGTTGGGGCCTGTGGGACTCGCGCAACCTGCCCTTCGTTTCCGACATTGGCACCGTCCTCGCGCGTCGCAGCGTGGCCGACTACACACTCTCGATGTCTCACTTTTTCGACCTTACCGGAGCATCGTTTGCAGCGCTGCGTCTGCCTGCGTCCCTGGCCGCCATCGCTCTTCTTATAGGGCCGCCGGTCGGCTGGTGGTTGCGTGTGAAGAAGAAGCATATCGCCGCCACGATCAGCGTCGGGCTTACCTCAGCGGTCTTCCTGATTGCCGCACATATCGCCCTCGCTCGTTTTGAGCCGATCCTTAGCTCGAAGCGGATTGCCGACACGATCCTGCAGAAGGGCACGCCCGCTGACACCTTCATCGACTTCGGCGACCAGTCGGATGCCTCCTCGGTGATGTTCTACACGCACCACTTCTTCAACAGACGCCCGGCCTTACTCGTGTATCCGCGCTGCGGCCAGCACGGTGAGGGTTCGACGCTGCTGTGGGGGTCATGCTACCCCGATGCTCCGGACGTCTTTCTAAGCGAAGAGAAGCTCGCGCAGATGTGGGGCACCGGTGAGCGTCACTGGCTCTTCGCTCAGGGCATCAACCAGCAAAAGGCCGAAGGCCTGCTCGCTGGACGCTTGTATCTTGTGCAGAACGTCGCCGATAAGGCGCTCTGGACCGACCGGCCGTTGCCGAAGGAGGATATGCGCGCGAAGTGAACCTACCTTTGCCTCGCCAAGATACTGATCTGATGTCGAATCAGATATACAAACGACGCGAGGGCCAAATTGATGGAGATGAACAAAGTGTCATCTTTGCGTTGGCTGCCCTTCATTTGCCGACTCTATTCTGATGACTAAGAATCTGGGGCCGCTCAACGGAAGCGGTCGGAAAACACAGAGAAGCAGAGAGTGCTTTGCGCTCCGGTTGTGATCATACCCAACATTCGCGTCAAGGCCAACTCGTCTCGTGAACATGAACGAAACTTCATTGGAATTGCCCTGATTCGTGGCTTTCCAAACTTCAATCATCCCAGTCCTACCCGTGAAACGAAAAGTGAGTCGGTATCAGCATTTGCGCTTGCTCAAATGCCTTCATTAAGTGCGCTCAAAAGAACGTTGAGGATCACATTGAAATCTGAAGTCGAAATAGAATATCGATCAATTAGTCGGCTCGCGAGTGTCTTCGGTTCGTCGCTTCCGCTGCCTCCTGCACTTGATTCGGATCTGGATGGAGCGCTCAGGCACATCTTGAGCAATCCCGGAAACTTAATCCGGCTGAAGCTCGTGTTTAGGACCGCTGTGGCTTACGGTCTCAGCGTAGATCGCGCGCAGGATCTTGCCGTCGCGCTTGAATACTTTCATACGGCTTCCCTGGTATTCGACGATCTTCCGTGCATGGACGATGCGTCGGTGCGCCGCGGTGCGCCATGTGTCCATCGCGTCTACGGCCAAGCTGACGCCATTCTCGCGGCGCTTGCGCTCATCAATCGTGCATACGCCCTCACTTGGCGCTCGATCGCCGGCTGCGCCGTTCCAATTCAACTCCGTGCCCTCGATTTCATTGAGAAATGCCTCGGAGTCCACGGGCTTCTCAATGGCCAGAGCCGTGACCTGAACTTCAGAGACTTGCCGCATACGGTGGAGACCACAGAGCGAATCGCCCGAGAGAAAACAGTCCCCCTCATTCGGCTTACCCTTGTGCTGCCCGCAATGCTGGGCGGCGCCTCAGACCGGGATTTGCAGCAGTTGGAGCGGATATCACTTTTTTGGGGACTCGGCTACCAGATGGTCGATGACCTCAAAGATATGCTCCAAAACGCCGCGCAGAGTGGGAAGACACCCGCGCGCGATGCCCTGCTTGAACATCCAAACGTCGCGGTGATTTTGGGAATTCGGCCCGCAGTCAGGCGTCTTACGCGACTCATCGACCTTGGCGACAGGGTTCTCCGTCACCTCGTCGTATGTCAGCCGGGCTTGCAGTTTCTCGGCAACCTTCGAGATGAGCTACAGCAGGAGCTGGCAAGGGTCACACGAAACTGCAATGTCCTCGCGGAGGAAGAGGTTCACTCGTGATCTTCTTCAAGCTCATTGTCACCAACTTGTACAGGCACCGCATTCGGTCCCTCATCAGCGTCGCGGGGATCGCGTTCAGCGTGGCCGCCATGCTTACTGTGGTCTCCATTCTGCAAGGCGCAATCGGCATGTTCTCGAGTATCCTCTCGAGCGACAGCCAAATCATCGTGTTCGAGCGCAACGTGTCTGACCTGTTCTTCAGCAGCGTACCAGCTGAAGCGGTTTCGAAGATGGCTGCATGGCCAATGGTCGAACACGCCAACCCGGTACTGTTCGGCGTTGTATCCAGTCCGGGCCATCCCATCATCACATGCTTCGGCGTGACGCCAACTGATGCCCGTCTCCAAAAGGCAACTTGGGTTCAGGGCGATCCTCACTCATTTGCTGGCCAGGCTGGCGCCGTAGTTCTTGGTTCCCGTGCCGCGGAGTTCCTCGCCACTAGCTTCGGCAGCACCGTTCAGATCGGCCATGCCAGCTTTCGCGTGATCGGTATCCTCAAAACCGCCAATGGCTTTGAAGACGGCGGAGTCTTTATGCCTCTTGGCGCAGCGCAGGCATTCTTTCACAAGGAAGGCGCTTCCTCCGTCATCACCGTAAAACTTCGCGACAAGGATCAGGCCAGGGCATTCAAGCACGCCGTAGACTCAGCATTTCCCAACCTGATTGCCCTTGAAGACGAGGAGTTCAATCGCAGCTATTCGCAGTTCCGAATCATCAAGGCGACAGCCTGGGCTGTCGGTGGTTGTGGGTTGCTGCTTGGTGGGCTTGGCGTTGCCAACACCATGATCATGTCCGTCTTCACGCGCATTCGCGAGATCGCAATTCTGCGCGTCAGCGGCTTCTCTCACGCGCAGATCGCCGGCGTCGTCTTTGGCGAGTCAGCTCTTGTGTCACTGGTTGGAGCAGCGTCGGGCCTGATCGCCGGCGCTGCAATCATCCTCGGGCTCAAACTGGTACCCGCTCTTCACGGATACGTCGAAGCAACCGTACACCCGACCGTTCTGCTGGCTGTCGTGCTTCTGGCTTTGCTCACCGGAGCGTTGGGCTCGCTCTATCCAGCCGTCTTTGCAATGCGAGTGCGTGCGGTGGAGGCGCTCAGGTTCGAATGATGCCTTTGCGCCAATTCGGTTCAATGTCAACCAGTGTGCTAATTGCACGCGATGTCTGGAAGAGCTACGACGATGGAACGGTCACAGTGCTCAAAGGTGTTGACCTCGATGTGGCCGCTGGAGAGACTGTGGCACTCTGCGGACCGTCGGGCTGCGGCAAAAGCACGCTGCTCCATCTGCTCGGAGCGCTCGACGATCCCGATCGGGGAACTGTCAAGGTCAACGGTGTTGAGGTGAAAACCTATCCTGATCGCCTCCATCTTTTGCGTCACCAGGTCGGGTTCGTCTTCCAGCTTCACAACCTGATCCCCGATCTCACACTTGCTGAAAACTGCCTGATTCCAACGTTGGCTGCAGGCATTGATCGGCGCACCGCCCTTGCGCGTCTCAACGAGCTTGCCGAACGCACTGGCCTCAGTCACCGCCTCAATCACCGGATTCAGAAGCTGTCAGGGGGTGAGCGACAGCGAACCGCCCTTTGCCGAGCTCTCATGAACAGGCCCGCCATCCTGTTGGCAGATGAGCCCACCGGCTCCCTCGATGAGCACACCAGTTCCATGGTCTTTGAACTGCTGTTGGACGTGGTGGCCAGTGAGGGTGCCACTCTCCTGATGGCGACACACGATCGTGGTCTTGCCGAGCGCTGTAATCGGCTGGTCGAAATGCACGATGGAAGGATTGAGGAGCTTGCTTACGCTCGCTGACATGACCGCTTCAGGCGAAGATTCTCTCGCGGCCGTCAATGCCGCGTGGCATGGCGTGTTCTGGCTGGTGTTTGCCAATGCTGTCGGTGTGATGCTCGCAGTTCTGCTGCTCCTTCCTGCTCTCAACCCGATTCTTGGTGAATTGACTTACGGCCGCTGGATGATGGTCCACATGAACATTATGCTTTACGGCTGGACCAGCCTTCCTCTGGCCGGATTTCTCTTCAAGGTCTACGGTGCGGATCGCGGCGCGCTGGCTCGTTGGTGCCGCCCTGTTCTCTGGGCCTGGTCCGCGGCACTTGCGGTCGGCATCTTCTCCTGGCTTTCCGGCAATTCCAGCGGCAAGCTGTTTCTCGACTGGAGCGGTTACGCCCGTGTCTTCTTCCCTGTTGCCCTCACGGCCCTTTGGGTCTTGTTGCTTCTGGCCCTCGTGCGCAGTCGAGACCACGAGGAGAATGCCCCCTTCGTCACCAAGGCAGCCAAACTCGGCGGTTTGCTCGTCCTCGTGATTATCCCGTTTCTGCTGTATCGCGCCGCGGGCCCTGACTTCTATCCGCCAGTCAATCCTGACTCGGGTGGCCCCACTGGAGCGAGTCAGTTGGAGTCCTCCCTCGGCATTGTCGCCGTGATGCTTGTGCTGCCGTTCGGTCTCGCTCGCCGCAAGCATGGAATCAGTAGGATTCTTTTCACAGCTTGGTTGGTGTTGCTTGCGGAGTCTCTTCTTTGCGTCCTGCTTGGCCGCTCCGATATCAGTCACCGCATCCCCGCGCAATACCTGAGCCTCAGCACGCTTCTGGTATGGTTGCCGCTCACGCCGGCCTACTACGCAGCGTTCGCCTGGCATCCTGCTACGCGTCTCTGGCGGACTGCCTTCCTCTGGTGGTGGGCGGCACTTATTGTTACCGGCTGGATTTTCTTTCTTCCCGGCGTACTTGATCATTTCAAGTTCACCGACGGGCTTGTCGGTCACTCCTTCGTTGCCATGGCCGGGTTTACTTCGAGCCTGATTATCTTCGCAAGCATTCAGCTGATGGGCGCACACGGCTGGATCTTTAATCGCGCACGCTCCTTTTACGCATGGAATCTCAGCGTCATCGCTTACATCGTCTTAATGACAGTGGCTGGCTGGCGCGAAGGGTTTGATCCCACCTTCACGATCGTTCCTGGGCTGGCACGGAATCTCCTCTACCTTCTTCGTCTCGTCACCGGCGTTGTCATGCTTCTTGCGTCCGTCGATTGGCTGGTCGACGCTACAAGCGTTCTTCGTCGCCAGGGCTCAGAATTGATCAACCAAAGTCAGGAGAGGGCAGCATGAACCGATCCATTCTTCTTGCCTACCAGTCGATCATCGGTGTCTCTGACACCCTCACGGGCGCATTGCTCATGGTTGCCCCGGCAATCACCTTGAGCCTGATGCATCTTCATGCGCCTTCTGAGACATGGGTCTTTCTCTCCTTTATTGGCGCATTTGTCTTGTCAGTAGGCCTCTCCTGCCTGTACGGCGCATTCCTGCTCTATAGCAGGGGTAGTCGGTCAAGACTTGAGATCGTTTGGCTGCTTACCGCTTTCACTCGATCGAGCGTGGCCATCTTCATCCTCCAGCAAGTCCTGTGCGGCACGCTCGAGGCCGGTTGGTTGACTGTCGCCGCTATCGACGCAGCTTGCGTTTTGTTTCAAGGCGTGGGTCTTCACAAAGGGTGGTTAGCCCATGCTGCGCGGTAAACACATCTCTTCCGGTTGGCAGTGCACGGCTCTTGTCGCAATCACTTACGTGCACTTCCTCATCTTTGCCCAGTTTGCGTTTCTCAAACGGCTCGGCAACCTTGGTATTGCGGACGCTCACCTGAAAGCAGTCATGGCCGCCATGGCATTTGGCGGAATCGCTTTCAGTTTGATTGTCCCGCGTGCATGCCGGTGGGCATCCCCGCAGACACGCCTGCGCCTGGGCCTGCTTGCATCCTCTGCCGCTGCATTCTTCAACCTGCTGCCTCTCAACTTCGCCACGAGCGTGGCTGTTGCTTTTCTCATTGGCGCAGGTCTCGCAATTGTCACCGTCACATTCGTTACCTGGCTGCCGTTATGGACTGGCAATCACAATCCGCTCTTCAAGGTGGCGCTGGGTGCTGGACTTGGCTACTTCCTTTGCAACTTCCCTCTGCTCTTCACAGCATCGGCTGAAGCGCAATCATTGATCGCAGGAGTCCTATGCCTCGCAGGGGTTCTCATCACCCTGGCTCCAGTGCCTGAGCCGAGCAGAGATCCCGGGATCGAACCCCGAGAGCCGCTGCCATTTCTTCTCGTTCTCATCGGCTTTACCGCGCTCGTCTGGCTCGATTCGGCCGCCTTCTTCATCATTCAGAACAACACCTCTCTGAAAGAGGCAACCTGGCAAGGCTCACTTCACCTCTGGATCAATGGCGCGCTGCACCTCAGTGCTGCGCTTGGTGGCGCTTTTCTGCTCCGGCGTCGCGGCCTCGCGTCCACCCTTGGCGTGTCCTTTTTCATGCTTGGTGCGGCGTGCTTTTTGCTACTCGATCCTCAGCCCTCATCGCTGGCATCCATCCTTTATCCCATCGGCGTCTCGATCTATTCAGTGGCCCTCGTTGCCTACCCGTCGTTACTTGCGCCCGCCGCATCCGCCGAAGAACGGGGGCGCCTTGCGGGCTGGCTCTATGCCGTTGCAGGCTGGACTGGCTCCGCGATGGGCATCGGAATGGGGCAGAATCTCGGTCATGTTCCTCTTGCATTCATCCTCGCTGCTGGAATTGGCGTCCTCTCCCCACTCCTAATCAAGCTCATCCGCTATCGACACCGGGAGGTTGCCCTCGCAGCATTCCTGGCCATCGTTGCCCTTTATCTCAATCGCGGACCACTCTCTGTGAAGGCAGACACTTCTTTAACCCAGATCGAGCGGGGTCGCCAAGTCTACATCTCAGAGGGTTGCATCCACTGCCACTCGCAGTACGTACGTCCCAACTCACCCGACGTGCTCATGTGGGGGCCGGTTGAATCCATCGCCGAACTGCGCGAGCAGAACCCGCCGCTCATCGGAAATCGCCGTCAGGGTCCTGACCTCACACAGATCGGCCTTCGCCGTTCGCCGCTATGGCTCAAGGCCCATTTCTGCAATCCGCCTGAAGTCAGCGGCTCTTCCATCATGCCGCAGTATTGCTTCCTCTTTCGCGACGAACGCGGGGACGATCTTGTTGCCTATCTCGCCAGCCTCCACGGCCCGGGTTCAGATGAGCACATCGCAGACATCGCACGATGGCATCCCTCTCGAGACGCCTGGAGCCAGGCCGACGCCGCCTTGGGCGAGCGCCTCTACCGCCAGCGATGTGCCACATGCCACGCTTCCAGCGGGGCGACGCGGCTGGCATGGCAATCGAGTTTCAAGCGCATGCCAACCAATCTCGCCACTGGACCCTTTACCCAATTCTCACTGGCAGATTCGCCCGAGATGCGCCTGCGGCGTCTCGCGCAGATTACGAAGTTCGGTATCCCCAATACCGACATGCCCGGACACGAGTACCTTTCGGACCAACAGATTGCTTCAATCGGCCTTTGGTTGTCGCAGGTTATTGCGCAGCCGAGTCAACAACGTTAGACACCGATTCACATAGGAGACGACCCGTGAAAACTCTTGCCAATGCCTTGATTCTTGTTTTTTCGCTGACCTTTGCTACAGCGGCGTTCGCCCAGCATCAGACCTTCACTGTTGACCCAGCGGCCAGTAAGGTCGCCTTTTCGTTAGCTGGCACTGGGCATTCCGTGAGCGGAATCTTCCAGGTACAGAGTGGGTCGATCGACTTCGATCCAGCCGCAGCAAAAATCTCCGGATCGGTCGTCGTCGCAGCAGGCAGCGGAGATAGCGGCGACAAGAGCCGGGATAAGAACATGAACAACCAGGTCCTCGATGTTTCGCACTTTGCCGAAATCTCTTTCGTGCCCAAAAGCGTCACCGGGACCATTGCGCCCAGCGGCGATTCGACCATACAGGTTACAGGAGTCTTTACACTGCACGGCACTCCGCACGACCTGACTCTTCCCATGCAGATACATCGCGATGGAGCGAACTTGTCGGCCAAGGGGCATTTCACCGTTCCGTACGTGCAATGGGGCTTGAAGGACCCGAGCATCATGATCCTCAAGGTTGCAAAGGAAGTCGGCATCGATCTCACGCTCGCAGGACACGTCTCGGCTGGAAAGTAATGCGAGCCGAAATCACAGTTCGCATCATGCGCATCGAACCGTCCGATGCAGGCTCAACTGGGAATCATCCGGCCAGCCTGCAAAGGGTTTGCGTGCAGGTTTTCAACGGGCAGTTATTCTTCCCGGGCAAATGTGTTGGATTCGATTGGGGCCAATGTGGTGATCGGTCTCATATGCTTGTCGTTGCCGGATTGTGTGTCCAAAACCTTTAGGAGCGCGTTGCACTCAACCTGAATCTCAGCTTGCTCCAGCTCGTCTGAAAGCCACAAACGCCAAATGGCAATTCTGCTCGAAGAAACGCGATCTACCCCCAGCTACACTGCTCGCCCGGTAGCCTCGGCGACCCTCGTCGGCTGCTACTACCGCCCCGAGCTCGATGTCGTCCGCCTTCTCGCTTTCCTCCTCGTCTTTGCCCACCACACGCTGGATATTGATGCGGTTTCTGCCACCGCCGGCTTTCCAGCCGGCCTTGCTCATGTACTCATCGACGCAGTCTCGGCCGGCGGATTCGGACTCTCCCTGTTTTTCACACTCAGCGCTTTCCTTATTGCTGAGCTGCTTTTGCGTGAGTGCGAGGCGACTGGCCAAGTTCATTTCCGCCAGTTCTACCTTCGTCGCATTTTGCGCATCTGGCCGCTCTATTTCGTCGGCCTCGCAATTGGCCTCTCGATCGTCACACTCGCAGTACATATTGATGCTGAAATCGCCTGGACCGGATGGGCCGTTGTCATGCTCGGCAATTGGGCTGCCATGTCTCCCGACGTTGGCTTCAATCCGATGAACCCACTCTGGAGTATCTCCGTTGAGGAGCAGTTCTACCTCTTCATACCCTTGCTCGCCAAATACTGCAATCGCCGCAGACTCGCCGCTGTTTGCCTCGCGCTCATCCTTAACGCCAACGTCTTGCTCTTCTTCCTGGGACGAACGAGTATCCGCGACCATCGGGTCTGGTGCAACTCCTTCGTGCAATTTCAAAACTTCGCTGCCGGAATCCTTCTCTGCCTTTTGCTCCGAGGCCGGTCTCCCAGTCTTTCTAGCCCAACACGTCTGCTTATGGTCGTTGCAGCCGCCGGAGCCTGGTACGCCGACGTCGCCTTCTTTCATATTCGCTTTTCCGATTTTTCGATCGTCGGCAGCTTCCGCCTCATGGCCGGCTATGACCTGCCACCCTTGCGAGTTGTCTCGTGCTCCTCGCTTTCCTCGGTGTCAGGCGGACCTCCCTGCCGGTGTGGGCCATCTATCTGGGCCGCATCTCCTACGGCCTTTATGTCTTTCATGTGTTGGCCTACGGATTTACCCAACATTTCTTGCAACCGCATCTCCCATTCGGAATTGGCGCTGCCATTTTGATCAGCGTCATCGCTCTTGGTGTAACCGTGCTTCTGGCCTCTCTTTCGTACCGCTTCTTTGAGTCCCCATTCCTGCGCTTGAAGAATCGTTTCCAAATCGTCAAGAACCGCCCCGTCTAGCTGATAATCCTGCGTGGCCTCATTCCTTCCGCGCTGTCACCAATTTCAGCTTTATCTCGCCACAGCAAAGCAGACCGCGCGATTCTTGCCACTACTCTTTGTTGTCGTCAAGATCGATTGCTTAACTCAGTGATGGTTGCGACCGTACCGCAGCTAAAACCGATTAGCCGGAGCTGGTGCAGCGGAGATGGAAGGGGATAACGAAGAGGGAGATTTTGCAATCGCTGCGGCAAGGGAAGCTTGGCCAATAGGCCGATCATGCTTCTTGAGGGTGTAGGGTCTAGGGTCTTGGGTCTCGGGTGTCGGGTATGGGGCGACCGAAGAACAGGACGTAGCCGTCGGGGTCGGAGATTTCGAAGCCGCGGAGGCCGTCGTGGGTGTCCTGAAGGGGTTTGCTGAAGGGTACCCTGCGGACGGCAAATTCGGCGGCGAGGGCATCGGGATCTGGGACGTAGACAAAGGCGTCCAACCGCAGGTGGGGATGTCGCGTTGAGTTTGGAATCGGGGAAATACCTCCTTCGGCTTTGACGAAGAGCTGCGCGCCGTCGCGGCCCACGATGGCGAAGAAGGGGTCCTGATCGGGCGCCTTGAATCGCGTCTCGAAGCCGAGTTGGTCGCAGTAGAAGGCGATGGTCTGTGGGACGTTGCTGACGATGAAGCACGGGGAGACGTGGTTGACTTCCGGTCGAGTCATTCACTCGGCTCCTTCGAGAACAGTTTATGAGATCGCGTCGAGTTTATTGTGGCGGGAGAGCGGGTTTGACCTGGGATTTTGCGGGCGGAATTGCTGGGCGCATCACAGTCGCTGGGTTGTTTGCCGGGCGCAGAGCCGGTTTGACGATGAGGGGCCTGGATGTGACCGGGGCGGGCCTGAGTGCATTGCGTCGACCAGTAGCCGCTGCGGGAGCGGAAAGCCCAGCGCGACCAGCAATCTCGGCGGTGGCCTGGTGCCTCGGCGTGGCATTGGGCGGGATTGTGGCCGAGGCTTTGAGCGTTCTGTCGTCGGGTGAATCGACGAGGAATTGCTCATTGTCCTTACCGGCGATGGCCTGTTTCATGAAGTTCATCCAGATGGGGAGTGCGGCCTTGGCACCGGTTTCCTTTTCGCCGAGGGACTGACGGCTGTCGAAGCCGACCCACACGCCGCAGGTGACGGACGGAGAGAAGCCGATGAACCAGGCGTCGGTGAAGTCGGAGGTGGTTCCGGTCTTGCCGCCGAGGGGATGTTTGAGCTGAGCTGCCTCTGCGCCGGTTCCATGCGCAGTGACCGCGCGCAGGAAGGTCATCATGGTGGCCGCGGTGCGCTGATCGATGACTTCGTTGATGGAAGGCGGAGCTTCCCAAAGAGTGATGCCGTCGGCGTTGGAAACTTTGCGGACGAGGCGCGGCGCGACGCGAACGCCTTGATTGGGGAAGACGGAATAGGAGGCGACCTGTTCCTGCAGCGTGATTTCGACCGCTCCCAAGGCGACGGGAAGGTAGGCCGGAATGTTCGAGGTGACACCGAACCGGTGTGCCATGTCGATGACCTTGTGGATTCCGACCTGAGCGGCAAGCTTGAGAGCGGGGATGTTGCGCGACTCAGCAAAGGCGCTGAGCAGAGTCATGCTGCCTTTGTAATCGCCCTCGTAGTTGTGAGGTGAGTAGCCGGCGAAGCTGACCGGCGCGTCGATGATGATGTCGGTGGGTTTGGCGCCATCTTCGACCGCCGTTGTGTAGACATAGGGCTTGAAACTTGAGCCGGTCTGGCGCTCTGCCTGTGTGGCGCGGTTGAACTGGGAGAGAGCGTAGTCGCGACCGCCGACCATGGCGAGAACGTCGCCGGTGGTGTTGTCCACCGCCATGAGGGCACCCTGGACGCCGGAGTCCTGCTCGAGGGTAGCGCGATGGGCTGCTCCCACCGTGGCGTCGGAAAGATGAACATAGACGACGTCACCGGGTTTCACCAGAGAGTCGCCGGTGCGGATGCCGGTCCACTTCCAGTCCTCGGGCAGGAGGACGACGGTGTCGGAAGCATTGCTCGGCGGCCCGATGCGCGCGCGAATCTCGAGCGGCAAAGCGCTGGTGACGAGCGCGTGTACGTAGTCGCCCGGCCTGGTTTTGACGTCCCAGTCCGGATGGCGCCAAGTTAGGAGGGTAGGGTCGGAGGCGAGGACGTTCTCGAGCTTTGCGATCCATCCGTGACGGCGTTCGTAGGCGGCGAGGCCGTCGTTTACAGCGCGGTTGGCTGCTTGCTGGAGGTCGAGATCGAGCGAGGTCTGGACTTTAAGGCCGGCCTCGTGGACCTGCTCGGTGCCAAAGCGCTTTTCAAGCTCGCGGCGGACCTCTTCCTGGAACCAGGGCGCGACGGACATCTCAGGCTGAGCAATGCGGAGGCCAAGCGGAGATTCCTTTGCGCGCTCAGCTTCAGCCGGGGTGATGAACTTGTCGTGCTCCATCTCAGTGAGCACGAGGTTACGGCGGCGAATGGCCTTTTCCGGGAAAAGGAGGGGCGAGAAGGCGACGGGACCCTTGGGAAGACCAGCCAGCAGAGCTGCCTCGTTGAGAGTGAGATTCTTTGCATGCTTGCCGAAGTAGAACTGGGAAGCAGCTTCAAAGCCATACATGCCGTGGCCGAGGTAGATCTGGTTTCCGTAGAGGGTAAAGATCTGCTGCTTGGTAAATGTGCGCTCAATCTGGATGGCCAGATAGGCTTCCTGAATTTTGCGCGTGGGGGTTCGATCGGCGGAGAGGAAAAGGTTGCGGGCGAGCTGCATCGTGAGCGTGGAAGCGCCCTGGGCGCGGCCCCTAGTGCGCAGGTCGTACCAAACCGCACCGATGACGCGAAAGACGTTGATGCCCCAATGCGATTCGAAACTCTTGTCCTCGATGGAGATGACGGCCTGACGAAGGATGGGAGCAAAGTCGTCGTAGGCGACAACCTCGCGACGTTCGAGCGCAAACGAGCCAATCACGCGCCCCTTTACGTCGTATAGCTCGGTGGTCGTGGAGGGGCGGTAGTTCTCCAGGTCGTTCATCTGGGGAAGGTCGACGGAATAGACGAGGGTGAGGCCGGCGAGCGAACCGGTGATGACTGCAAGGAAGAGGAGTGCGGCCAGGGTGATGGGGCCGGCGAGCTTGCGTCGTTGGCCGGGAGGCAGGGCCGGACTCTGCGCACGGCGCGGTCGGGCGAGGGTGCGCATTGCTGCGGGGGGAGCAGACGGGGGGCCTAATCGGGGTGGAGGGGCGACAGCCAAGGGATTGAGTCCTCGCGGACGGTTAAAGAGCCAACTCTCGACCGGGGGGAGGAGAAGATGCGTCCTTTCAAGGCTAGCATTTTCGCGGTTTCCGAATATGGTCCGAAAGGGTCATGGGGACCTTGCTGTGCAAGGGTGGGAAGACGAGGATGTGGTTCCTGTTGTCGATGCCGATGGGGAGAGATTTGAGTCGGGCGATTGCGTTGACGGTCCAGTATGCCGGGATCAGGTGGGGTGGGGGGCATTGCCTAGAGCCGCCAACTTTTTGGGCAGAACGGAGAGTTGTTGTGCGAGGGGCAGACTTTTTGAGCGAGAGCCGAATCTCGTTGCATTTGCCTGAATTCAGCGCGGCTTACCGCATTGACAGTATGGTCCCTGCCGAATAGGCGGCGTGGATTCAGAATTGGGATCCGGAATCCAGCCGGCGAGGCGCACTGGCCCTAATCCACGTTGACGGTGACCGTTGTCGTTTGTGTGATCGATCCGGAAGTGCCGGTGACTGTGAACGTGTAGGTCCCCTGTGTGGTTCCGGTCGGCAAGCTTTGTTTTTTTGCACACGCTGACACACCGGCAGCGAAGGCAGCAAGCAACACCAGCATGCCGAGCATCGTCCGCCAGCGCCGGCGCCGGGGGGGAATCGCAACCAGCAGCAGGCAGGCAAGCGTCGCCCCACCGGCGGTGTACCAGGGAGCGCCGCGCATGTTGGGCCGCGTCAAACCCGCAGTCGCTCCCGACGTAGTGGTCACGGTCAGGGTTCCAGTTCCAGCAGAGGCGCCGGTAATGCCGACGGGGGATGTGGCGCCGAGGCTGGCGGAAGGCGGATCGATAGCGCCGGTTGGAGAGGCCGTGAGTGCCGCGGTAAGAGTCACGTTGCCGGTAAAGCCTCCGCTGGGCGTGACTGTGATGATCTCGGTGTTGCCTGTGGTTGAGCCGGGCGAGCCAATTGTGACGGCGCCGCTAGGGGTCAACATGAAGTTTGGCGCTACATATGCACTGACCGTGACGTTGACGGTGGTTTGCATGGTGATTGCGCCGGATATGCCTGTAACCGTGACAGCGTAGGCTCCGGCGGTGGTGGTTTGGGTGGTGGTGACCGTGAGCGTGGCGGTCTGCGCGGAAGCGCCGGCGATGGTGACCGACGGAGTTACGGCGCAAGTGGCAGGGCTGACTGGATTCGCGAGTGAGGTGGTGGCGGCGCAGGTGAGATTGATGGCGCCAGTGAAGCCATTCGATGGCGTAGCCGTGATGATGGCTGTGTTGCCCGTGGTTGCGCTGGCTTCAATTGTGATGGGGCCGTTGTTGGAGAGTGAGAATGTGGGAGCGGGCGCGGCAGTGACCGTGACAGAGTTCGATCCTGTGCCGGAGTTGTAGACAGAGGTGCTGGCGGCGTCAGGGGTGTAGACGGCCGTAAGCAAGTCGGCTCCAAGGGCAAGTGCGCCGGCGGGGATGGTGATGACGGTGCTGCCGCTGATGAGCGTGGTTGCCGGGGAGGTGTATCCGCCGCCGCTCAGGGTCACGGAGCCGGTGGGTGTAGCCGCGCCGCTTGCGCCGCTGACGGTGACGGTGACCATGGTCGACTGCGCAGTCGTGATGCTGGATGGGGACGGAGACACGGTGACGGTGGGCGTGGTTGCTGCCGCCGCCGTCCAGGCGGTTGCCATATTAAGAAGCACGGTCAGGCTATTGCCCTGGCCCTGGGTACCGCTCTCGCCGACCAAGATTTCTGGGTAGCCATTGCCGAGCAGATCGGCGGCGGCAACTGTCGCGGGCTGCTGACCTAGCGCCGGGAGCGCATCGGCCAGAGTTCCATCGCCATTGCCGAACAGCACCTCGGTGAAGTCATTTGGATTGCCCACGACCGCATCCAGCTTTCCGTCTTTGTTAAAGTCGGCGAGCGCAATCGAGGTCGCGCCGATGCCGTCCTGGCCGGCGAGCGCCAGCGTGTTGGCCGCCTTGAACGTGCCATCGCCATTGCCGAGCAGAGTGTAGACATTGGGCGTGCCCGTCCCTGGGCTGGTTCCCGCCACATTCCCGGCCGCGATCAGATCGAGCTTACCGTCGTTGTTCAGGTCGCCGAGCGCGGCAACGGTATAGTTGGTCGCTGTTGTCGTTGGCGCCGTTACAGTCGTAAACGTCCCATTGGCGTTGCCGAGGTAGACATGGAGAGCGCCGTTGACCTGCAGGTTGCCGCCGACGAAGCTGAAATAGCCCTGGTCCGCGACAACAAGGTCCGTTCTGCCGTCGCTGGTCAAGCTGCCCGCGGCCAGACCCGTTGGATTCATCGAGGAGTCAATCCGCACGGGCGCGCCGAGCTTGCCGTTGGCCTGACCAAGCAGCACGTAGACGCCGCCGACCACACCGACCGCAACATCCGGGATGCCATCGCCATTGAAATCGCCCACCGCCAGGCTGACCGGCCCGTCGGGCAAAGGGTAATCCTGCTCTCCGGCGAATGTTCCATTGCCTTGGTTGATGAGCACCGACAATTGCGGGCCAAACGGAGAAGTCCCTTCGCCAACAATCACCGCGTCCGGCATCGTATCGTGATACATCTTCGCGGCGACGATGAAGTATGGTGTGATGTTGATGGAACTCGTGACCGCAGCACCCAGGTTTCCTTTGCCGTCACCCGGAAGCATCAGCAAGGAACTTGGCAAGCCGCCGTTGTTGTTTCGGTTGAATGCCAGCACATCGAGATTGCCATCCCCATTGAAGTCCGCGCTGGCAATCTCTAACTCGCTGTTGCTTGCATCGGCCTGAATGCCGTATGTTCCCTGGTCGTAAACCGGCGAGTCGACAAAGGTGCCACCGCCGCGATTCATCAAAATCTGGAACATGGGCAACGGCGTGTTGTAGACGCCCCCGGTGCTCGTTCCCAGCACGATATCCGGATTGCCATCACCATCGATATCGGTGATGGTCACCTGCATATAGTCGGGCAGTGCAGCGTAACTGGGGCCGGTTGCAAAGGTTCCATCGCCGTTGCCGAGGAAGATCGAGACGAATCCCGGCTGCGAGATCACTACATCGAGTATGCCGTTGTTCCTCAGGCTGCCAACTGCGCCGGGAAAAAGGTAGTTGGTGGCGCTCGCAATGGCCGCGTTGGTGGGGCCCTGGGTAAAACTCCCGTTCCCCGCGCCAAACAGCACCGTGCCGCCGATCAGCAGGTCCTTCACATCTCCCGACTTGAAGACGCCGGTGAAAGGCTGAACATCGGCGAATCCAGTAGCGGCCGAGGCAGGTCCCAGGGTAAAGGTCCCGTCGCCTTTGCCGATCAATGTCGTCACGGTGCCCGTAAACGTCCTCGCGCCCGGATTCGTGATGCTGATGCCCGTCAGCTCGACAATGTCGGGAATGCCGTCGCCGTTCACGTCGTCGATCGTGAATTGACCCAGTCCATTGTCCGACACGTCGTAGTAAACGGGCGATTTGAAGGTTCCGTCGCCGTTGCCCAGAAACACTGCCGTTGCCAGTTTCTGGGTTACCGGGTCGGTCAGTGACGTTTCCACGATGTCGAAGATCCCATTGTTCCTGAGACTCGCAGCGGAAAAGTACCCTGCGTTTTGGCTGTTGCTGAGCTGTGTGTTGGTCACCGTGTTGGCCGTGAGATCGGTCACCGTGACATACAGCCCATTGCCGGCCAATTCGGCGCCGATGGCCGCGCCGTCCGAAGTGAACCCCAACGAAAGCCCTATGCCGGTAGCGGGTAGCCCGAGCACCTGAGGAGTGCAGCCATTGGCAAAGACGTCGGGTGTGGTCGTGAGCCCCGCAATTTGGTGGAAATAATCCTGTGCCTGTGTCAGCGAAGTGAAATACTCGGCGGCTGGCAGCCCGGCGCCGGGGAGAACGTAGACCTCGTCGAGGCTGCAATCCGACTGGCGCGCCAGACCGACCGCATAAGCAACCGTCGCGTCGGCTTCGGTGGCCGCGTTGGGAACCCAGTTGAGAACGGTGAGCCAATTGCCCAGAAATGGAAGGGTAGAAACGCTTGATTCAAGCGTTGGGGCGAACGTCGAGCTGCCGCTTGCTTCTACGCGGCTCCTGTCGGCAAGACGGGAAGGCAACGCTTGACTCTTACTACCTCCGGACCCGGATTGTAGCGCAGCTAAGGCGTTGGCCCGAAGTTTTTGGTAATTGTTCCAGCACATCGCAAAAGAGGAAATATTATTACTGTACCTACTGCATGCGGCCGATATTTCGTGGTCGCCGAGGGTAGCCTCCCACACCGTTTCTTCGATGATATCCACGAAACCCGATCCCTCCTCCTGGGCGCTTGCCTGGTGACCGCGGACAAGCCCCATCGTTGCCAGCACAACAACGATCACGAGGGTTCGAGCTGAGAGAATTCCGAGCACCGGTATCGCCACGGCCGATTCGGCGCTCCACTGAATTGCGACAGGCTCCCGCATCGAGCAGGTTCCAAGATCCCGGCTCCTGGGCGGGCGGGCCGGGAGCTACGTCGGCATTCGCTCGGGCTAGCGAGAATCGCGACGAGGGCCTCGATAACGGTGCGGGTGGAACTGCTAAAGGCAGAGCGGGGAAGACGGGTCATTGCACGACTCCAGAGGCTGCAATTCGAGGGACAGAACGGGCTTTGGTAATTGAATGCGGGGGAATTCATTGGGCAAGCCAATAAAAGAAGTGCGGCTGACCGGAGTTGGTTCAAACGGCCGCGGCTGGCTCGCGCCATGGGGAAGAGGTCGGGAGCTATTTGCCACCTTCGGTATACCATGTTCACCGCACATCCGAAGCAAATAATGGGGAGTCATTGGGGCTGCCCTGATTTCTTCAGCATTCTGACGGTGTTTCTTCGGTTTGTCTGTCAAGCCAAGTCCGATGCGATTTTGGGTATGGATAGAGTTTCCTGCGATTGCGTTTCGGCGGGGGATGCAATCGGGGCGCCGGTGACGGAATGGGGTGAGCTTTCGTTCCCGCTTCTTCAGAGGGACGTCGCGGGTGCGTACGACCTCAAAGTGAGAGCAGGAACACGATGCTACCGGCTGGGCGCCAGGGGCTGATTGTGAACAGCGCGATTCAACTCGGGGGAAGCATCTTGAGCCGGAGTTTCGGCGCCAGGATCGCCGGATACAACAGGATCGCCGAATACCGGAATCAACAGCTCGAACTCTTCCAAGGGCAGTGGGCAACCAAACAGGAAACCCTGGAATGCACGACAACCCAGCCCGGTGAGGCAATCGAGTTGTTCTTCGGTCTCAACACCTTCGGCGATAACCGACCTGTTCATTACCTGCCCCAGGGAGATGACGGATTGTGCAATAGCGCGGCTGCTGACGTCCTCGACGATATCCCGCACGAAGGAGCGGTCGATCTTGAGCTGGTCCAGCGGCAAACGCTTCAGGTACGACAGCGAGGAATACCCAGTGCCAAAGTCGTCGAGGGAGAGGCCAATGCCATTGGCCTTGATCTCGGTCATTTTGGCAATGACACTCTCAATGTTGTCGACCAGCATGCTCTCGGTGAGTTCCAGCTTGAGCCTGGTTGGATTGGCTCCCGTCCGGTCGAGCGCTGTTAACACCCGGCTCACGAAGTCTGGTTCCCGCAATTGGCGTGCGCTGATGTTCACGGCCACTGTCAAGTGTCGCGTTCTCTCATGCTTTGCCCAGGCCGCAATCTGACTGCATGCGCTTTCAAGCACCCATTCGCCCAGGGGTAGAATCAGCCCCGTTTCCTCGGCCATGGAAATGAATGCGCCAGGGCCAAGGACACCGCGACGGGGATGCTTCCAACGGATAAGAGCCTCCACGCCTGCCAGGCGACCGGCGTGCAGTTGCGGCTGGTAGAAGAGCGCAAACTCCTTGACTCGAATTGCCTGGCGAATGTCGGCTTCCATCGCAGCCCGGGCATTCATGGCAGCCCGTAATGCAGGGTCGAAGAAATGCATGGTCTGGCCGCCATTCTCTTTAGCCTGGTACATGGCAATGTCGGCCCGCTGCAGTACATCATCGATGCTGTCGGAATGTTCTCCGATTACGGTAATCCCGATGCTGGACGTGCTATGGCATTCACGGCCGTTGATACGGTATGTCTGGCAAATGAGGGCGAGAATCTTCTCTGCGACGATCTTTGCCTGAGCCGCAGCCTCATCGGGACGCCGACTGAGCTCAGGAAGAATCACGACAAACTCGTCCCCACCCAATCGCGCTACAGTATCGCGATCATGGACACAAGCGCGAAGCCGCGTGGCTACTTCCTGAAGCAGGAGGTCGCCCGTTTTATGGCCGAGGGTGTCGTTGAGCGCCTTGAAATTGTCGATGTCGATGAACAGCAGTGCTCCCATGAGCTTGGTTTGCCTGCTGGCATCCAATGTCTGCGTGAGTTTTTCGGCGAGCAGCCGGCGGTTGGGCAGATGGGTGACGGGATCGTAAAAGGCGAGCTTCCTGATCTTCTCCTCCGCCACTCGGATCTCGGTGATACGGTGCTCGAGTTCCACGGTTCGCTTCCTGACCTGGAATTCAAGTTCCCGGCTTCTCTCCAGCAAGTGCCTTTCGCGAAGCCTGTCGCCGGCAATAAAGACAAGGATGCATGCGAGGACGCAGAGCGATATGAACCACCAGGTCTTCCACCAAGGTGGAAGAACCCGGAGCTGGACTTTAATGGCCGGCGAAAAGGAGTTCAGGCCCAGGTTACGGGCCATGGCAGTGAAGGTGTATTTGCCAGGCGGAAGGCCGGAGAAAACCGCAATGCCGTCGCGGCTTTCGATCCAATCGGAATGTAGACCGTCGATTCGATACTCGAAAACCAACTGGCTGCGATTGCGCATTTCCGGCGAAGATAACTGGAAACTTAGAGGGAGTTGAGACCATGGCAACACGATCGCATTCGCGACTGGGTAAATTTCGTCGCCGCGCCGGATCGTGGTGACTTCGGCACTTAGGGGAACCGGATCGAAGGCGCGTTCCGGATGGAGAAGGTGCGCGATTCCGCTGCTGGTTCCAATCCAAAGTGAGCCGTCGGCCCCGAGGGTCATTGCTCCCTGATTCACATCGTTCCAGATGAGGCCGCTTTCCTGGGTCAACTGGCGCCACCCCTGTCCGTTCCAGACCAGCAGGCCGGCGTCGGTTCCCAACCAGACCCAACCGCGGCGATCGACAGCGATAGCAACAGGCGTGAGCGCCTGAAGCTCCGGGGGCAACTTCAGTTGCGAGGAGTCCATCCCATCGATTCCCGGCTTGATCCGCCAAGTGCCTGTTTGCTGTCCGGTAATCCAGAGGCTGCCATCCGAGGCACAGGAGACATCGAGCAGAATCCCGGGTGGCCTGGACTCTCCGTGAACCTTAGGGGTGGTCCAACGGCCGTTTTGAAACCGTATCAATTGGTTGGTGGTCATGAACCAGAGCGCGCCGTCGGTGGATTGACAACCCGCGTTTACCTGGGTTGAGGTTGCCAAAAGCGGGTCTGCGGCCTTATCCCGCTTCGGGGCAGACCTGGTCTTTCCGGATTCGCGAACGTAAATGCCCTTGTTGGTGGTAAAGAAGACACGGGCCGCCGCGTCGCGCACCGAGCGGGTAATCAGAGCCGGAAGCTTTGCGGTCTGTTCTGTCTGGCCGGTTTTTGGATCGATGTGAAGCACGGCGGCGGAATCGGTTCCGCCCCACAGCGTGCCGTCGCCGTTTGTACCCAGGGTGAACAACTGACCGAAGGGCCACGGGCGCAGTGACGACAAGGAGCCGGCGTTGCCGGTGCGAAGATCAATCCACGCTGGTCCCTTTTCGGTTCCCAGGTAGACGCGACCGCCGCGGGATGGGACGATTGTCCAAACGACGGCTGAGGGTAGAGTCGCAGCGTCGTTCCATCCCTCCCAGTTTTCATACCCTACCCAGTCGAAGAGGCCGTCTCCGTGAGTCGCGATCCATGGGTCACCAGCTGCATCGAAGACCATGCCAACAACATGACCGGTGAGCTGCAGGCCGTTTGCCCTTCCAATGTTTCTCCACCGGCTTCCGTCCCAACGTGCAATTCCATCCTCGGACGGAACCAGCACCCGGCCCTCCTGGTCTTCGATAAACGGAGCGTGTGAAAACGCATTTCCGACGCTGGAGCCTGGGATGCTGCGATCGACAAATCGCCTGGACTGGCGCGGCAGAACGGCAACATGATTGCGGCCCCCGGCCCACAAGGTGCCTGCGCGATCGAGGAACACGCCCTCCCAGAGGTCATTGGCTAGGCCCTGTTCTTCTCCCCATTCGACGATGCTGGGAGGCGGCGTTTTGGCTC
>CAYWSR010000035.1:0-28439 GCA_964460385.1 uncultured Occallatibacter sp.
CCCTGGTCCCGAACCAGGTGCTCTACCAGGCTGAGCCACTCCCCGAACATGGGTGGCAGTTGCACTCAAAATGGGGCGCGGCCTGGCGCGTAAATCCCCTCAAGTGCGCTCCGACCAGTGTAGCAGAGATCGGAGGGGGCCGGGGGTTCTGCGGGCTCGCGCAAGGCGTGCGCGGCGAGTGGTTTCAAGCCGCGATCGGGACGGCGGGAACGGGACTCAAGCGCGCAGGCGCCGGGGTCGAGTCAGCTTCCACTTTGGCTACGAATTCGACCGGTCGCTCAACGCCATGCGGCGCGGGAGAAGCGTGGTGTTGCCCGGGCCGCAGCAGGAATTGGCAACCGCTACTTCTTTTCGCCCTCAGGCGGGACGGCGCCCGGAAAGACATCGAGCGGAGCGCGCTTCTTCTCTTCCAGGTCGGGCTGCGGAAGCGGTTTGCGGGGCAGCATTTGATCGCGCATCGCCGCGTTGTAGACGAAGATGGCTTCGACGGTTGCGATCTGCTTGAGATCAGAGGGCTGGAGCCGCTCGACGACATCCTCGTTCGAGTGGTGGGTGCGCGCCTCGTAGTCGAGCATGTCCTGGATGAACTGGAAGCCGGGAATGCCGACGGCGTCGAAGCTGAGGTGATCGGTGCCGCCGGTATTGCGGATGGTGATGGTGGTGACGCCGAGGTCTTTGAGCGGGGCGATCCACTGGGCAAAGATGGGCGCGATGGCCGCATTGCCCTGGGTGTAGATGCCGCGGATCTTGCCGGTGCCGTTATCGACGTTGAAGTAGGCGGAGACGAGCTTCTGCTCAGGCAAGACGGTAAGCGGGCCAGCGGCGCGGCGCATATACTCCGGCAGAGCGACCTGGTCGGGCGCTGTGGAAAGCGCAGCCGAGCCGAAGTGCTGCTTGACATAGCCCTTTGAGCCGAAGAGGCCCTGCTCTTCGCCAGTCCAGAGCGCGATACGGATGGTGCGGCGCGGCTTGATGTCGAGAGCCTTGAGGATACGCACGGCCTCCATGGCTACGATGGTGCCGGCGCCATTGTCGGTTGCGCCCGTACCGGCGATCCAGCTATCGAGATGGCCGCCAAGGATGACCACCTGGTCCTTGAGTTTGGGATCGGTTCCGGGGATCTCCGCGATGGTGTCGAAGCCGTGCTCGTGTTCGCCGGTGAATCTGGTGTCGACATTGATTTCGACGCTGACCGGGGCGTGGGTCTGGGTGAGCCGGTAGAGCCGGCCATAGCTCTCTATGGCAGCGACGACGACCGGAACCTTAACGCGCTGGTCGGCGAGGTAGGGTGTGCGACCGAGGGTTGCGCCGGTATCGTCAAAGATGGTGCCGCCGGAGCCGCCGCCGTTTTTGCCATCGCGGCTAGGCTCGATGACCGCGGCAACCTTCTCGTCGGCAAAGAACTGGGCCACCTTGTTGATCATGCGCATGCGCTCCATACGGGTCTTGAGCCGCGCCTGCTGTTCGGGGGAAAGGCCGGCAGCGTCCGCGCTGACCGGGAACTCCGCGATGTCCTCGAGTTCTTTGTCGGAGTAGCGATCGAAGAGGGCTTTGTCGACGGGCGGAACTTCGCGCATGGCGCCGTAGAGGACGATCTTGCCAGCGAGCTTGCCCTTGTACTTGTCGAAGTCCTTGTCGTCCTGAAGGTTGACGAAGACCACGTCTCCCGTGACCGGGCCGGGCGTGGCCGGAGACCACGGCGTGGCCTGGACGATGAGAACCGCGGTGTCCGGGACAACCAGGCGCGCCCAGGTGTTGAGCTGCTGCCACCCAAGCCCGAATTCGCCCCAGTCTTCAAGGTGCGCGTTTTCGAGGCCGATCTTGGTGAGTGTGTCGCGCGTCCACTCATTGGCTCTCTTGGCGTTAGGTGAGCCGGTGAGGCGCTGGCCGATGCCGTCCATGAGCGCGTAACCGAAATCCATCACATGGGAGTCATTGAGACCTTCGTCGCGAATGCGCTGGTACATGGCAAGGTCGAGCGACTCGGTGGCTGGCTGAACCTCAGCGTAGGGATCGGTGGGCGCGGGCGGCGGCGCGGCGGCTTTCGACTTGTCGGCCGCATGAAGAGAGAGGCAAACGGCAAGAAGGGCCATGGGAAGCAGGCGAAGAGGCTTGATTGGCATCTTGGGCTCCAGAGGCGTGCGAGGTCTACGTTCCTATGGCAGCCATTCTAGGGCATAGAGCAGCGGTGGATGTGGGACAGGAGCCCGTCGTGGCTCCGGTTGGGGAAAATCGGGCCGTCAACCCTATCTGCCGGTCTGGGTGTCGATCTTAGTCTCGGCCAGACTTTCGTTCCGGGTCTTTTCGAGGTATTGCATATAGCCCAGGAGCGCGCCCCAGTGGTAGAACTTGTCGCTATTGGCCACGTCGTCGCCGTTTCCGGTGATGGCATTGTAGTTTTCGTGTACGTGGCCCTTCTCGGTCCATTCCCTGGAGAAGAGCTTGTACGACTTCTGCGCCAGTTCTCGGCGCGCAAATTCGATTTCTTTGCCATCGTAATTGCCCAGACCAAGGTACACGAGGTAGTTCATGGGGCCCCAGATGCGCCCATGCCAATAGTCCTGATCCTTAAACGTTGGGTCGTCGCGCGAGATCGCAGGAATTACCCATTCGCCCCAGAACTCCTTGGAATTCAGCAAATGCTCTTCTACCATCCGCTTCGCCTGCTCTGGAGTCGCCGCGCGGGCCAGCATCGGATAGAGCAGGGTCGGCGAGAGCCGGGTGCTGAACTGGCCGGTGTGCAGGTCCTTGTTCAAGAAGATGCCGTGTTCGTCGCTCCAGAGCGTGCCTAGCTTTGCGCGATAGCGCGAACCGCGCGAGCGCAGTTCCTTCGCGTCGGCCGGCTTCTGCAGCGTTTCCGCAATCGTGGCCAGCGCATCGCAATCGGCAATGTAGATGCTCATCAGGCCGACGTCGGCAAACTCGAGCAAGTGGGTCTGCGAATTGAAAACCACGTTGTCGTAAATTGGACTGCCATCCATCCCCGCTTCGCCAGTCGCGCCTGCGCGATTTCCGCGGAATTTGTCGGCCGGATCCAGCGGCTCATTCTGCCCATCGCTGCCCCAAGTGAGATAGCCCTGAAGATCGCGATGGAGCGCCCACCAGCGATTCCAGCGCAGCAGAGGCTCGTACGCCTCCTCCAGAAACCAGCGATCGTGATACTTCCGGTACAGGGCGAGGGCTGTGATCGATCCCACCGGTGGCTCGCTGCGGTCCGAACTCTTCCATCCGCCCGCCCGCGCGTAATTCGGCACAAAACCCTCCGCCGTCTCTTCGTGCAAGCCCTCGATGACGTTGGCGTAGGCCAACTCCTTATCGCCCAGCCCAGCCAGCGTCGCCCCGAAGAAGGTGTCCCAACCAAAGAGCACATAACCACCCCAATTCGCGCTCCAATCGCGGCTTACCGGCGAAACTACACGCGCGCGCTCGGGTTCGTAGATGGTGTCCCAACCTAGAATGGTCTCGACCGCATCCGCTGTCGTGCGCTCGATTCCTGCAACGTCCACCGACTTTCGGTACGCTGCCCGTTGCTGTTCAACAATCCCCGCTATCTCCGACACGGTCCGCCGTTTTCCCGTGCTTACCCCCGCCGGTTCAGTCAGGGCTGCGGCCAGATACGCACCGCTCGCGGGCAACTGGCCATGACCAGGATGAGCGTCGCTGACCTCTCCCGCCTTGCAGCTCGTTTCCTTGCCGCTGGCGCAGTACACAGCAATCATCCCGACACTCCCCTGCGTCTCGATGAAATCCCCACGCCTCAGAGCGGTTCCCGGGCGGTCCCACAGGAAGTCAACCTGAAACGCTACAGTGGCGGGCACAGAAAACTTACCCGGGGAATCGAGCGGTGTCACCAGCAATACCAAGTCCGCGCCGTCGTGTGCCGTCTGGACGCGCCATTCGTGCTCTTTCCATGTCACCTTGACTTCCGTATAGCTGCCGTCCCATGAATGGGGTCCAGGGAAGACCGTGCCCTGGCCTACCAGGGTCGAGGTCAGAAACTGATGACCGAAGTCGTTGCCATTGTTGAGGAAACCGAGTTGAATCCCCAGCCCTTCGGGAAGCAGGACGTACGTGGTCATGCTGTTCACGTCCCATGTATTCCAGCCATGCGCCAATCTGCGCTGCACGGCGTGGTATTGCGCGTCCGCGTCCATCGGCTGGTCAAGCTTGGCAGGGGGCGAGGCCGACGCCTGTGCCCGCCCGGCACCAAGGCACAACAAGGAAACCACCAGAACCCACACTACGGCATACGTCCTATTAAGCAAACCTCGAGGCATACGGTGCATTGTGCGCCAAAACCCGCGCTCGATTCAATGTGCCGGGATGAAGATGAGTGTGATCGGGCTCTGGCCAGCCTGATCGAGGACAGTCCGGTTGCGGCCAGGTCTACCAGGCGTTAGTCGCTGCTTCCGGACTTGTTGTCGACGCCGGCTGGCAAATCCAGTGCAACGAGAGCAAAGCGCGTCTGGCCGTCCTTGGGGTCTTCGAAGCCAACGATGTGCTGATGGCGCTTGGAGCCGGCCTTCAACTGAATCTTGCCGGTGTCGATGTTGAAATCACCGTTGTCGAACTTGACGTTTGCGTTGTTGTTGCCGTTGTCCGCACAGTTAAGGCCCTCCGAGGTGACGGTTGGAGTTCCGACGGCGGTCTTGCCGTTGCAGGTGATGACATCGCCGTACCGAGTCAGGGCCTTTTTGTAGAAGGCGGTAACCTTCTCCTGGCTGTCGGAGGTGCCGTAGGAGACGGCGCGGACGCGTAGCTCCCACTCGCCGAAGCCGAGGTGGACGTCGGCCGATTTGTGCTTGTCGTCGCCTTTGATTTCGGACGCGCCGGGATAGGCGGGCAGTCCGAGGTCGGCTGCCGAAGTCTGATCGGTGTTGACGTGGATGCCACCGAACGGGGTATCCACCTGGACTTTCTTCTCCTCGCCGTTTTCGTCCTTGTCGACGTGGACCCTGCAGCCGGCGATGCCTGCCACGAGCGCAAGGCTCGCTACCAAACCGAGAGAATTCAAAACCCTGTTACGTCCGCTGGTGAGAATCATGAGAAATACCCTCTTGCTCTTTATACGACGATTCAGAGGCGAAGGTTCCGGGAATCGTGCGGAGGGACTGAGGGACCAGGGGCTAAGGTACAGAAGAGCTGAATCGCGTGCCTTGGTGGTATGTTGGTCCGGATGAGACGAGCATTGGCGAGATGGATTGTTATATTGGCCGCTGCAGTTGGCGCGCAGGCGGGCTGGGCACAGTGGGAAACGGCGGCTGGTCACGCCGCTGGGCTGGCGAGCCCAGTCGCACAGGCTGCTGCCGGCCCGGTTGTTATTCAGGTGCACGCCGGCCGGCCAATCGGCCCCAACTGGCCGATCTGGACCTTCTTCGGCGCGGACGAGCCCAACTATACCTATGCGTCGAACGGCAAGAAGCTGCTGGGCGAGCTGAGTAAGCTTACCTATGCGCCGGTCTACTTCAGGACGCACAACCTGTTCACCACCGGCAACGGGGAGGGTTCTCTCAAGTGGGGCTCGACAAACGTCTACACCGAGAAGCCGGATGGCACACCCGTTTACGACTTCACAATTACGGACCGGATCTTCGACGCGCTCATCGCTGCGCACGTACGGCCACTGGTGGAGATCGGCTTCATGCCTGAGGCGCTGAGCACACATCCGGAACCGTATCGGCACACGTTCCCAAAGGGCGACATTGCTACCGGGTGGAGCTACCCGCCCAAGGATGAGACGAAGTGGAGGAATCTGGTGGCGGCGTATGCGGCGCATTTGAAGGAGCGCTTTGGTAGCCAGGTGGACTCTTGGCTGTGGGAAGTGTGGAACGAGCCGGACATCAGCTACTGGCACGGAACGCCGGAACAGTTTGACCGGCTGTACGACCTGTCGGCCGCCGCAATTCGATCGGTGCTTCCCCATGCGCGCATCGGCGGGCCGGAAGCGACCGGAATCAGCGACAAATCCGAGGTCTTCCTTCGCCAGTTTCTCGAACACTGCGCGCACGGAGTGAATGCGGCGACGGGCGGCACCGGCGCGCCGCTCGACTTCATCAGTTATCACCCCAAAGGCAGCCCGAAGTTTGTGGACGGTCATGTGGTCATGAGCATTGGACACCAACTCGCGGCGACGGAGCGCGGGATGCAGGTAATCGCGAGCTACCCGGAGTGGAAGCACACGCCGATCATCCTGGGCGAATTCGACCCCGAAGGCTGTGCTGCCTGCAAGGGCAGCCAGAACGCATATCGAAACGGCCCGCTCTATGGCGTAAGCGTGGCAGAGGCGACGATGCGCACCTATGCGCTGGCGCGGAAGTACGGCGTGACGGTGGAGGGGGAGGTGACGTGGGCCTTTGAGTTTGAAGACCAGCCGGCCTTTGCGGGATTTCGCGAGCTGGCGACGAATGGGATCGACAAGCCGGTGCTGAACGTCTTTCGCATGATGGGCATGCTGGGCGAAATGGGATTGGATAACTGGGGTGGATGGCTTGCAACAGAAAGCACCGGCGCGTTGCCGCTTGAAGACGTCGTTGAGCACAGCGTGACCGGTGCGCCGGACATCGATGCCGTGGCGGCGCGCAACGGCAACGAGATCGACATCCTTCTCTGGAACTATCACGATGCAGATGTACCCGCGCCCGCAGCGGAGATCGCTCTTGAAGTGGATGGGTTGAAAAACGGCTGGGCAGTGGCGTCGGAGTTTCGGATGGACGAGACGCACAGCAATGGCTATCGGGCGTGGCAGCAAATGGGGAGCCCGGCACATCCGAGTGCAGAGCAGGTGGCCGAGCTGCAAAAGGCCGCGGGGCTGGAAGAAACCGTCAAGGATCATGCGATCGCCATCAAGGGCGGGAGTGTGCGCGCGAAGCTGACACTGCCGCGACAGGGTGTGGCGCTGGTGCGGATCAAAGGGGTTGAGGTGGAGGGGGCGAATCGGAGGGTCAATTAGCTGGATGGGTGGCGCTCGAATCCGAGTTCGAGGGCAAAAGAGAGAAAGACGAGCGCGGTAGGCGAGTATCCGCCGGGGTCGGGCATCGTGAACTCGCCGGTGAGCGGATCGATCTGCTGCCGGAAGTCGTCGTTGCGGAGAATGGCGGGACACCATTGCCGCATGAGCTGGCGGAGCTCGGCAGATTTGCCGTAGTGGGCCATCCAGCGGGGGGCGCGCAGAGCGGTGAGCGCCTGCGAAGCGCCGCCCCAGGAGTTGGGCGGGATGGGGCGCACGAAGGCACGGTCGTCCATGGCGATGCTGGGAAAGGGATAAGGCGCCCAGAAGGCAGCGGGGTTGCGGAGCTGGCGCTTCCAGACTGCTTCGAAGATGGCCTTGTCGCGCCGGTCGGCCAAGTTGAGGACGTGCTCACCGAGGACGCGGCTGATGAGGTCAGAGCGGATGCGGACGAAATTGCCCTGCGCGTCGAGGTCGTAGAAGGCTGCGTCTTCAGGGCTGTAAAGCTTGTCGATTATGAGCTGGCGGATGGTCTCGGCATCGTTGTGCCAGCGGTCGGCTTCGGCCTCCTTACCGAGCGCTTTGGCCATCTGCGCGAGAGCCACGCGGCCACCGTAAACCGTGGAGGAAAGATCGGGGCAGAGGCGCGGAAGCGAGGCGATGGGCTGGCACTTGCGCGCGTCGCCATCGGGGCAGCGATTGGGGATGCCAGTCCAGCGCGGGCTGTTGTCATGGCCAGTGTCGTAGGTGCAGAAGCCCTCGACCAGGCCGGTCTTGCGCGTGTCGCGATACTGGCGGAGCCAGAAGTCCCAGCGCGAGCAGGCGGCGTAAGCGACAGACAGGAACGCTTCGTCGCGGGTTATGTGGAAGAGCTCGAGCGCGGTGGCGCCGATGGGAACAACCATCTGAATCTGGCCGAAGCCGTTTTCGGTGGTCTTGATGCTGGCGGGGAACTGGCCGTCGGAGCGCTGATTCCGGAAGAAGGCCATGTGGTTGTTGACGGCGACCTGAATCGGGGTGGGCTGGCTGGCAGCGGCTGCGCCGGTAGCGGCGGGAATGAGGTCGGCCAGCGAGGCGTAGACGAGGCCTTCGTGGGGCCCGCACTCAAGCCAGATGCCCTGGTAGGCGGTGCCCTCAAAGAGCAGCGGCTGGTCGTAGACGGGGGCCTTGCGCAGGTTGGCAGCGAGGACGGCAACCGCTGCGTCCCAGGTGCGCTGCCAATCGACGACGGAGGGCTGGTCGGAAGAAGAAAAGGGTTCGGCGAAGAGTGTGCCGGGGCCGAGAGCGATTGCCGCGCCGGCTGTGCCTGCGGCTGCGGCTAAGAAGTGCCTGCGGCTCGCGTTGGACACAGCATTGGATTGCATGGAGGGTGCTCGAGAGCCCGCGCAGAGGTGCCTGGCCAGGTTAGTGCCCAATTCAGTGCGAGGCGGACCCGTCTTCCTTCGACGAAGTGGCGAAGAGGATGGCGCAGATGAAGACGACGGCGATGAGGGACACGACAAAGAAAGGGGAAGAGATGAAGTGCACGGTCGGAACTCCTTAGTGAAAGGGTAGCAGAGGGATCGGTGGTGGAGGAATGGCTGCATCCCACCCTCTCCGCAAGAAACGCGGAAACGATGGGGCACCCAGATGTTGCTTCTTGACGCGTCGAACCTAACTCTTTGGCCCGGCGTTGGGGTAGTCGACGCGGATGGTCAGGATCTCGTACGGCTTGATTGGGGCTTTGACCAGATCGCCGGTGACGGTGAGCGGATCGCCTTCAGGGATCTCCATCATGTTGGTGACGGTGGCGCTGGTGGCGCCGGGCGGAACGTGGAACTCGACGGTCGATTGCTTCCCTGCCCACTCGTAGACGCGCAAAATCAATCCATTCACGCCCAGGCCGTTCTGGTCTTCGGCCTTCTTGACGGCGGTGAGGACGACGTTCTCTGGGCCGACGGACGCGAAGGAGTGCTCGGCGGGCAGCGAGCCGGGGTGGGCGGTGGTGACGACGGCGGTGAGGGGGTAGTTGTACTCCCAGCCGTGGCGGACGGTGAGCGCATCTTTCCACGTACCGGCGTGGGGATAGAGCGCGTAGTGGAAATGGTGGTGGCCCATGTCGGCCTCGGCGTCGGGCCACTTGGGCGAGCGGAGAAGCGTGATGCGGATGGTGTCGCCGGCCGCGTCATAGCCATACTTGGAGTTGTTGAGGATGCTGAGGCCGTGCATGCCATTGCTGCCCGCTGTTCCGGATAGGTCGGCCCAGCGCATGGCGGGGACCTCGAACTGGGCCTTTTCCCACGAGTTGTTACGGGTGGTGGGCCGGTCGATGGTGCCATAGGGAATTTCGTAAGTGGCGAAGGGCCCGTTGGCAGCAACGGGGAAGGCAGCCTTGAGAAGGACGTGGGCCTCGTGCCAGTCAATGTCGTTCTCGATGTCGACCTGGTCGCCCTCAAGGCGAATGGTCTGAACGAACTTGGAGTTTTGGTAGTGGCTGGTGACGCGGATCGCGTCGCCGACCTGCTCGACCGAATCAGCCTTGGCAATGGTGGATGGCTCGGCGTCGAGGGTACCGGGATCGATGTTCCAGGCGTCGTATTCCCCTTTGACCGTGTCCTTGAAGAATTGGAGCTGGTTGCCACATGCGCCGGGGGCGATAGCGTCGAACTTTGACCCGTCAGCGACAATGTTGGCAATGCAACCGGTAGTCTTGTTGACGGCGACGGTGAGCCAGCGGCCACGAAGAACAAGGTCACCCTTCCCATCTTCAACTGGAGCTAACTCCGCCTGTTCGGGCCGCGTGTCTGGGCTCAAATGAATTGTTCTAAATCCAAATGCAGGGACTTCATGCACCTTGACCCTCACTTCAGCGGTGCCTTGGTTCTCATCCCTCGCAATTATCCTTGCCTCGAGGCCCGGCGCTGGGTAGGAATCGTTCATCAACGTATCGTCGCCGGCAGCTACCGAGCGCGCATCTGAGGGGAGTGAGACCTTCACCATGACAACTCCGTCGCGCTTCCAGCCCAATGGATTGAAGACTACGACCGGAGTTCCCCGGCTGCCCCCTTTCTTCGTGCCTGTTGTATCGACACGGTCCGTGACAGCTTCCAGCGCCCCCGCATCGATCTCGTTCGTTGACCACCGGACCACGTCGTAGTCCTTCTGCGCGTCCCTGTAAATGACTCCGATGCCGCTGCCGGCGGCGAGGTCGTGGAACTGGTTGAAGAGCACCTTCTTCCAATCTTCGGTGATCTCCGCCGCGGGATACTTCGCACCATAGAGCCACGCGATTGAAGAAAACTTCTCGGCGTTGAGCACCTGCTCCTCGGAGTCGCGCATGTTGCGCTTGTGGTTGGCCTGCGAGGTCATTACGCCGCGGTGGTATTCGAAGTAAAGCTCGGACTTCCAGGTGGGGATGGCCATCTGGCCGGGGTTGGCGGGCGCCGACGGCGCGGTGTAGCCCTTCGCAATCGATTGGTAGTTCCACTCGGGGCTGTCCGTGGCGATCTGGTTCTCGACGGTAGAGAACCAGGCCTGGGCGGTGCCGAACTGCATGTTCGCCATGACCTTGGGAGGGATGGACGGAGTGGCAAAATGGATACCCTGATCGAGGATGGCGCGAGTGGGTCCGCCGCCGTGGTCGCCGATGCCGTAGAGGTCCATCATGTCGGTCATGCCGGTGGCACGATCGCGGGCATAGGCCATGTCCTGGCTGAGGCGGACGGGGTTCAGATTGTCGTTGGCGTAATCGTGGGGGAAGTAGGCGAGGACCTTGGAGCCGTCGGGCGACTCCCACCAGAAGAGCTTGAAGGGTAGCTGGTTGGTGTCGTTCCAGGTCATCTTCTGGGTGACAAAGTAGTCGACGCCGGACTTCTTGTAGATCTGGGGTAGCTGCCAGGTATAGCCGAAGCTGTCGGGGTTCCAGCCGATGCGGACATCGACGCCATAGGCCTGCTTGTACCAGCGCTTGCCGACGAGGAGCTGGCGGACGAGCGACTCACCGTCGGGCATGTTGAGGTCGGGCTCGACCCACATGCCGCCGACGACCTCCCAGCGGCCCTCCTGGATGCGGCGCTTGATCTCGTCGTTCATCTCAGGATATTTCTGGGCCATCCAATCGTTGTAGGCAGCGGCGGACTGGGTGTAGGTGTATTGCGGGTACTCATACATGAGCTGGAGGGCGGTGCCGAATGTACGCTTGACCACATCGACGGTCTCAGTCCATGGCCAGAGCCATGCCGCGTCGATGTGGGAGTTGCCGGTGAGGTGGAAGGTGGCTTTCTGGAGGAGCGGTTCGAGGGCCTGGAGCTGGCCCAGAGAAGTATTGAGGCTCGCATCAAATTTCGCTTGGTCGTGCGCGTCGAGAGCCTTCAAGTCCACGCTTTGGATGGCAGCGTTGAGCGCAGTCATCTGGGCGGGATCGCTGGGTGCGAGCGAAGGCACGAGGTAGGTGGCGGAGAGGAATTCGATGCGCAGGTCTTCAGGGTTGGGGCGGCTGGACGGGAACTCGATAGCGAGGGTTGCGCCGCGGAAGCGCTTGTCGTCGACGGTGTGGAGAAGCTTGACGGCTACAACGACTTTGTCGCCGGGGCGGCACTGGTCGAGCAAGACGATGGGCTCGAGGTCATCGCCCATGGCCACGCGACGCCCATTGAAGTAGAGGATCTCGGGCATGGGGCCGTTGGCGTCTGCGTGAAACTGGAACCAGATGCGCGCTCCGGTGAGGTCGTATCCGTTGAGCGTGGGGGGAACGACGTAGGTTTGGCGGAACCATACGGCGTCTTTGGGGGCTGCACCGCGGTCGGCGATGGGCTGCCAGGAGGATTCGTCGAGGTCGACGGTCTCGCCGTGGGCCAGATCGCCTGCGTGCATCTTCCACGCGCCTTCGGGCAGCTGGCGTAGGGTGGCGAGGCGATCGAGGACGGCGCGGGATTCAGGCAAGAGGGCCGCGAGAGCCTTGGCCGCTTGCGTTGCAGTCTGCGCGGAGGTTTGCGCGGCGGCGGAAAGGCCGAAGGCGAAGAGGATAAGTGCGGCAAAAACGGAAAGGACGGTGCGGCGAGCCCGCTTGGCTGCGTGGGTCATGGCGAAGAAATCCCCCGAAGCATCTTAAGCCATGGCGGTCGGGGCGGGCACGAACCGATGGCCACGGGCACTGCAGAAAATGGGAACAATACAATAGAAACGAATGGAACACCTGTCTGCTCTGTTCTCAATGGCAATTTGGACGATTGACTGGCACTGGCTGTGGCTGGCGGTGGCGGCGTTCCTGGCCGGCGTTTTGAATGCCGTAGCCGGGGGCGGGTCTTTCCTGCTGTTTCCGGCGCTGCTGGGGATGCGCATGCTTCCGGTGCAGGCGAACGCGACCAATACGGTGGCGCTGTGGCCGGGACAGATGACCTCGATCTGGGCGTACTGGGAGGAGATCAAGCGAAACCGGCGGCTGGCTCCGGCGATGGGGCTGGCAGGCTTGCTGGGCGGAACGGCAGGAGCGGTGGTGCTGCTGAATACACCGCAGCAGACGTTTCTGCATCTGGTGCCGTGGCTGCTGCTGGTAGCAGCATCGATTTTTGCAGCGAGTGGGCCGGTGAGCCGGTGGCTGGCACGACGCAGGCTGGCGGGGGCGGGAGCGGACTCAGAGGCCGGGCCTGTTGTGGGAGGCGGGCAGGAAGCGGAGCAGAAAACGAGTCACGGGCCGCGGCTGACGCCGGTGTTTGTGGCGGTGACGCTGGTGTGTTTCTACATCGGCTACTTCGGGGCCGGAGCAGGGTTCCTGATCATTACCGTGCTGTCGCTCTTCGGCTTCAAGGATCTGAACGAGATCAACGCGCTGAAGGTGGTTTCAACGACGATGGCAAACGGCATGGCGTTTGTGATCTTCGTCGTGAACGGCCAGGTGGTGTGGAAGTACTGCCTGCTGGCGATGGTGACCTGCGCTGTGGGTGGATACGTGAGCGCGCGGTTTGCCCGGATGGTGCCGCAGGCGGTGCTGCGCGGGACGGTGATCGCGATCGGCTTCGGAATGGCTGCGTGGTTCTTCTGGAAGGGGTAGTGCCAGAGATCACGATCAGTCGTCAGTTGTCAGATAAAGGCATTCCGGACGTGCTGAATTGCGGGCTTTCAAGCTCATTGTTTTGGTGGCAGACAATGATTTGGGAGCAAGCTAAGGCTGTTGATTGGGAACCGACCACTGATCACTGACAACTGTAAACTGTCTTTATGAGCCACGAGGGAATACGGTTTGCAGAGAAAGGCCAGGGCGAGCCGGAAGAAAAACTGCCGTTAACGCGGATAATGGTGACGCCGGAGAAGGTCCGTGTGCTGCTGACCGAGGGCAAGGGCCTGGAGATTGACTGGGCCGATGGGCACAGCAGCGCGTGGAGCTTTTCATGGCTGCGCGAGGCCTGCCCGTGCGCGACGTGCGTCGATGAGCGGGAGAAAGAAGGCAGGAAAGCGGGCCAGCCGAAGCCGAAGGCGGCGAATCTGCTGCCCATGTATACGCCGCCGCCGAAACCAAAAAGCGCGCAGGCGGTCGGGCGGTACGCACTGCAGTTCAACTGGCTGGACGGGCACTCGAGCGGAATCTACTCGTGGGAGTACCTGCGCCGGATGTGCCAGTGCCCGGAGTGCACGTTTGCGGCGGAAGCAGCGACAGGGATGACGAACTGAGTATTCTGGTCACAGTCGGGCCCCAAAATCCCGATAGACTAGCCCCTGATTCTTGACGCGTGAGGCGCTACGCGCTACGCTATTGGAATGATTCAGTCTTTCCGGCACGCGGGACTGGAGAAGTTCTTCCTGACTGGCAGCAAGGCGGGGATTCAACCCGCGCATGAGGCCAAGCTTCGCAGGCAACTCTCGCTAATCCATACGGCCAAAGACGCGAATCGTATGAACGTCCCCGGCTGGGAACTGCACCGGCTCAAGGGCAAGCTCGCGGGTCATTGGTCCATTAAGGTAAACGGAAACTGGCGCGTGACGTTCACATTCGAGAACGAGAGTGCAATCCTCGTGGATTATCAGGATTACCACTGAGAGGAGGCAAGCATGACGATGACCATGTACAACCCGGCTCATCCGGGCGAGATTCTTCGCGAATACCTTGGCACTGTTCAGGTCGGCGAGGCGGCGAGGCGGCTGCGTGTGGCGCGGTCCACGCTGAGTCGGCTCCTGAACGGACGGGCGTCTTTTACTGCTCCCATGGCCCTTCGACTCGCCGATGCCTTTGGCACCGAGCCTGGCATGTGGCTCGACCTGCAGCAGCAGTACGATCTGTGGCATGCGGCCAAGCGCAAGCGGCCCAGGGTGGAGAAGTTCTCCAAAGCGGCGTAGCGGTTTACGGAAGAGGCGACGGGGACGCCGAATTAGCGGCGTTTTTGCCGGTTCGCGGGCGAAGAGCCAGGGGTTTTCAAAGTAGCGACATCTGAGAGACCGCGAGGGCGACAGCTGAGGCTGCGTCGGGCGCGACGTTCAGCAAGGCGCGGTTCTCCGGCTTGAGAAAGCCGGCGGCGACGGCGGAGTCGAGGAAGCTGAGCAGGCCGTCCCAGTATTTGGCCGTGTTGATGAGGATGACGGGCTTGGTGTGCAGGCGGAGCTGGGCCCAGGTAACGATTTCGAGCAGTTCTTCGAGAGTTCCGTAGCCGCCGGGGAGAATGAGAAAGGCGTCGGCGAGCTCGGCCATGCGTGCCTTGCGCTGGTGCATGGTTTCGACGAATTCGAGGCGCGTGAGGCCGCTGTGCGCGATCTCGCTGTCGGAGAGGACGCCGGGAAGAACGCCTATGACGGACGCGCCGGCCGCCAGGGCTGAGTCTGCAAGGGCACCCATGAGGCCGACTTTGGCGCCGCCATAGACAAGGCCGAGCCCTGCAGCGGCGATGGCCCGGCCCAGGGCGACGGCTTCCGCGCGGAAGGCGGGGGTGTTGCCGTCGGCGGAGCCGCAATATACGGCGACGCGGCGGGTCGAGGGTTGGGGCTGGCTCATGGTCAGATCAAGCATAGCGCGTAAAGAGAACACAGAGGTTATCGCTGGTGCCGAAGGGGCCGGAGCAGCCGCAGAAGCCCGCACCAGACCAGGCAAGAACGGCATCGGACAAAACAGTACACTGGGAGAAGGACGTTTTCCCGCCTGGACTCTCGCCGTGCAAAGACCTATTGAAAAACTGAATCCCGAACAGCGCGTGGCGGTTGAGGCCACGGAAGGCCCCCTGTTGATTCTTGCCGGGGCGGGGTCGGGCAAGACGCGCGTAATTACCAGCCGGATTGCCTGGCTGATCGAAGAAAAGGGCGTTGCGCCGGACTCGATTCTGGCAGTGACCTTTACCAACAAAGCGGCGAGCGAGATGGGCGAGCGCGTGAGCCGGCTACTGGGGCATTCGTCGCTTGCCAAGCCACTCATTTCAACCTTTCACTCGCTGTGTGTGCGGATTCTGCGGCGCGACATTGAGGCGTTGCAGGTGAACGGCAAGGGGCTGACGCGGGCCTTTGCCATCTACGACGAAAACGACCAGCAGGCGATTGTGAAGCAGGTGATGCGGCGGATGGGCCTGGACACCAAGCAACTGACACCGCGCAATGTGCTGGGGCGGATTTCGTGGGCCAAGAACCACATGGTCGATCCAGAGGAGTACTACCTGGGATCGAAGGATCCGAACAGCGAGCGGATCGCGCACATCTACAAGGGTTACAAGGACGAGCTCAAGAAGAATAACGCGATGGACTTCGACGACCTGCTGCTTGATGCTGCGCGGTTGCTGAAGGTTTCAAGCGAGGTGCGCGAGCGCTATCAGCGGCGCTGGCGCTATCTGCTGGTGGACGAGTACCAGGACACGAACCGCCCGCAGTATGAGCTGATGAAGCTGCTGGCCGGCGAGGCAAAAAATGTGTGTGCCGTGGGCGACGAGGACCAGAGCATCTACTCATGGCGCGGCGCCGACATTCGCAACATCCTGGAATTTGAGCAGGACTTTCCGAATGCGCGGATTGTGCGACTGGAGCAGAACTACCGGTCGACGCAGGTAATTCTTGAAGCGGCGGGCGCGGTGGTGGCAAAGAACGTGAAGCGCAAGGGGAAGAAACTGTGGACCGACCGGCAGGGCGGGAGCCTGATCGGCTATTACGAAGCGCCGGACGGGGAGAACGAGGCGCTGTTCATAGCGGACCGAATTCAAAAATTCCTGCGCGAGGCAGGCGATGGTGGCGAAGCAGCGCGATGCGCGGTGCTCTACCGGACCAACTCGCAGTCGCGGCTCGTGGAAGAGGCGCTGCGGCGGTACAACATCCGCTACACAATGGTGGGTGGATTCAGCTTTTACGAGCGCGCTGAGATCAAGGACCTGCTGGGCTACTTGCGGCTGGTGCGGAACCCGCACGACTCCATGGCAATGCAGCGGGTGATCAATACGCCGGCCCGGGGCATTGGCAAGACAACCTTGGAGACGCTGGAGCGGCTGGCACTGGAGACCGGCAAGTCGATGTGGGAGGCGTTGGGGTCGGCGATCGAGAATCGTCTGATTCCGTCGCGGGCGCTGATGGTGCTGGACTCTTTCCGGCAGTTGCTGCTGGACGCGCAGGCAATGATGGACCCGGACTTTGCGGGGAAGCTGTCGATGGATGTACGCGGGGATGTGGCGGCGGCTGGAGCTACGGCGGGCGCGGAGGGCGAAGACGGCGATACGGGTTTCGGGTTCGGTGCGGCGGCAGAGGAGACGCCGGGGACGGACTTCAACTTTGGCGGCGAGGGCGAAGGGCAGATTCCCCTGCTCGATGCATCGCACTTTTCGCCGTTCCATGCGGCAAACAAGGCGGCAGAGAAGGCATCGACAATGAAGCCGTTCCTGAAAATGCCGCAGGCGGATGAGAAGCAGGACGCGGAGGCTGAAGCGGTCAGGGCAGGCAAAGCAGGGGCACGCGAGACCTCGGCGGCCTTGGGCGATGCAGCCGGAACGAACAACGGCGAAACGGCGGAGGAGCGTGTGGAAGGCTTTCGCGCGCCGGGCGATGCGGCAACGCTGCCGGAGCTGATTCGGTTTTTGATCGATCGGACGGGGTACATCAAGGCACTGGAGGCAGAAGGGTCGCCGGAGGCCTTCAGTCGAATCGAAAACCTGAAGGAGCTGGCCAACGCGGCGCACGATGCCGAGGCGCGGGGCGAGACGCTGGCGGATTTTCTGGATCATGCGGCACTGGCATCGGACACAGATCAATTTGATCCGGAGGCGCGCGTCACGCTGATGACGCTGCACGCGGCCAAGGGGTTGGAGTTTCCGCTCGTATTTTTGGCAGGGCTGGAGGAGGGTCTGTTTCCGCACTCGCGGACGCTGAACAATCCGGACGAGCTCGAAGAGGAGAGGCGGCTCTGCTACGTGGGGATGACGCGCGCGATGAACACGCTGGTGCTGACGCAGGCGCACTACCGCAGGCGCTACGGGAACGATGCGCCGGAGCAGAGCATTGCTTCGCGGTTCCTGAGCGAGGTGCCGAATGAACTGCTCGAGAACCTGGGAGGAGCGAGCGCGGCGTGGGCCAATGGCGGATCCGGCGCAACCGGTTACGGGCCTGGACGGAGGAAGCCGAGCGGCGGCGATTACGGAGACCGGCATTATAACTACGAGGATGAGAGCCAGGAGATTCCGCGCTCGCCCGCGGGCGGCGCCGCACGAAGTGGAACGGCGAGCCGAGGCTCATCAGGGAAACCGTTTGTGGCTTCCTGGATGAAGACTCCAGCGCAGACGGGAACTGGAGCGAGGAGCGGCGGAATTTCTTCTGACGGAGTTGCGTCAGGAGGGACCGGAGCGAGTGAACCGCAACGGGACTCGATCGATAACATTGCGCGATTCTTTGGTGGGAAGGGGGGGCCCGGCAGGCCCGGCTCAATGGCGCGCCCCGCGATGGATGTGCTTGCGCCAAGCGGAGCATCCGGGCTGAAGTCAGGGCAGCGCGTAAGGCATGCGAAATATGGCGAGGGGACGGTGCTGGTGCGCGAGGGAGAGGGCGACGACGCCAAGTTGACGGTGATGTTTCCGCGCCACGGTCTGAAGAAGCTGATGGAGCGCTTTGCGAACTTGCAGAAGATTTGATTGAGCGCGGAACCGCCGTTGGCGGCGCTAGCCGCAGAAGCGTGAGCGAACTCTAGGCCAACAGAGCAATGGCGGACGGCCTCTTCTAGCCATCATTCACGACCGAATGACCCACATTGGGATGGCGCTGAAAAAGATGATTTTGGAACTGCAAGGTGTACCAGGCATAGCGTTCGCTCGAAGACAGGGCATCCAGCGGAGGATCCGGCATCTGCTGCCCACAAGCGCTGCAGACGGCTGAGCTTGGAGCCCCGTCTTCCTCGTACCCGAGAATCAATTCGGGATACATGGTTAACGCGCATCGTACTCCGAATTGATTTTCTGAACAGTGACAAGGCAGAATCTTTGATCCGATCAAACCGAGCCTTCTCGAAGGGTGGCTGTCGGATGCCCGTGAAGGTCTGCGAGGCCGGCGAAGAGGGCGGGCGGATGCCGGGAATCGAGAATGAGCCCGCCCAGTCGAGTGTGCTGTGAATGGCGAAGCGATGCGGGATTGCTGGGGATTCGCGGCTTTCCTGAAGGTGAATTCCCTGCTACGATAGACCTCACATCAGCCCTCATGCAGGGAATCATTGAAGCGATAGCAGGGAAAGAGGTTATACGTGGCAGACACAACCAAGATTGAAGACAAGGCAGAACGCAAGAAGGTTAAGCGCGCAGCCCGCAAGAAGGCCGCCCCCAAGGCCCCGCGGACGGGCGCTCGCGGCGAGAAGAAGAAGAAGGTGAAGAAGTTGGCGCGCGGCCAGTCGAAGCGCTAAAGCTTCGCTGAAGGCCGAGAACGGGGTTCCGCGAGGAAAGCGCACAAGGGACCCCGGTGCCGTTTCAAGGGTCTTCCACAGGCCCACTCCATTTCCGGGACTCCAGCGACGAGGAGAAGCGCGCTGCCAAGCCAACTGCTTGCCCGCAAATCGATCGACAAACTGATCAGGGACTCGGCAGAGCCGGAGCACTCCCTGAAAAAGACCCTTGGCCCGTGGTCGCTGACCGCGCTTGGCATTGGGGCGGTGATTGGCTCAGGAATCTTCACGGTGATCGGGACAGCGATCTCCGGGGAGAAGTTCGATGCCCCCAGCATAACCAATACGCCACTGATCCATTACGTTGTCACCCACACCGCGATGGCCGGGCGGCCGGGCGCGGGACCTGCGATTGCTCTTTCGATGATCCTGGTGGCGTTCGTGTGCGCGCTGACCGGGCTGTGCTACGCCGAGCTGGCCTCGATGATTCCGATTGCGGGGTCGGCCTACACCTATACTTACGCCACCATGGGAGAGCTGATCGCCTGGATCATCGGCTGGGACCTGATCCTGGAATATGCCGGCTCAAACATGACCGTGAGCGTGGGGTTTGCCGCGCACGTTGTTGACCTGCTGGATTGGTTCGGCCTGCATCCATCGGCAGAATGGATCTCGCCCGCATATCTGCCCGACGGCTTGCAGGATCTGGCCGGAAACTGGCTCTACCATCCAGGATGGCACTTTGGTTTCAACATTCCGGCGTTCCTCATCGTTCTCATTTTGACCGTGATTCTGGTCCGCGGCATCCGCGAGTCGGCCAGCACCAACAACATGATGGTGAGCTTCAAGCTGATCGCCATTTTGATCTTCGTATTCGGGGTCATCAGCTTCATTCACCCCAGTAACTGGCATCCCTTCATGCCCAACGGCTGGAGCGGCGTACTGACCGGCGGTTCGATCATCTTTTTCACCTACATCGGCTTCGATTCGGTCTCGACGGCGGCCGAGGAGTGCCGCAATCCGCAGCGAGACCTGCCGATCGGGATTATCGCCACGCTGGTTGTGTGTACGGTGCTGTATGTGGCGGTGGCGGTCTGCCTGACGGGGCTGGTGCCATGGCAGTCGATGGTGGGCGACGCGGCGCCTGTGGTGAATGCATTGAAAAAGCTTTCCGGTCAGCCGGGCGGGCACCCGCTCCATTGGATCCGCCTCATCGTGCTATTCGGCGCCATAATGGGCATGCTCTCGTCGATCCTCGTCTATCAGCTTGGCCAGTCGCGGGTGTGGTTTTCGATGTCGCGCGACGGGCTGCTGCCCAAAGTCTTCAGCAACGTGCATCCGGTCTTCCGCACGCCGGCGTTCTCCACATGGGTTGCGGGAATTCTTGTGGCAATTCCGTCAGGGCTCTTCGACATCGGCACGCTGGCGGACCTTTCGAACATCGGCACGCTGTTTGCATTTGTGCTCGTTTCAATGGGGGTGATCGTGCTGCGCTACCGTGAGCCGGAACGGCGGCGGGGATTCCGGGTTCCGTTTGGTCCGGTCATTCCAGTGCTGAGCGTGGTGTTCTGCTTCCTGCTGATGGCGGGCCTGCCGATCATCACGTGGTTCCGTTTTATCATCTGGCTGGTGATCGGGCTGGTGATCTACTTCTTCTACAGCCGGCACAGGAGCGAGTTCGCGAAGCCGCGATAAGCCCGCATTCGAACGGCTCCCTGGGAAGCGCGACCAAGAATTCCGAAAGAGGGCAGTTTGGCATCACACAGAAAACTATCTCTCGTTGCAGTGCTCACACTGGCAGCCACGCTCGCCGCACCCACGCTTCATGCGCAGTCGGCGGCCGCCGACTCCTTGTTTGCGCAGGCGAAGACCGCCGCAAAGGCGGAGCACAAGCACATCCTGCTGGTGTTTTCCGCTTCCTGGTGCGGGCCCTGCAAGCTCTATGAGCGATTTCTCCAGGACCCGCAGATGAAAGCGATCTCGGAAAAGGCGTTTGTGATTCAACGCATCGATGTGGCCGAGAGGCCGGGCGACCCCAATCATGCCGATACGCCCGGCGGCGTGACGCTGCGCACGGCTCTTGGCGCCAAGGGTGACCCTGGCTATCCATTCCTGGTGATGACGGACGAGAATGGCGCGCCGATCATCAATTCCTATCGGAATGGAGACCCGGACAACAACATCGGCTATCCGGCTGTGCCGGTGGAGTTCGACTGGTACATCGAGATGCTGAAGCGCGGCGCACCGTCGCTGACCTCAGCGGACTTGCAGGCGACGCGCACCTGGCTACAACAGCACGCTCCGCACTAGAGCTCATTGCGGTGAAACCGAGATTGCAATCGTCCAGACCTTTGCCGGCCAGCGATAGTGCCCCGCAGCACGGTGGGATTGGAAGGCGCTGAGCGCGGTCTCCTCGGCGCCGATGCCGATATTGTGCACCACTGTTGTGAATGGCAGAATGGTCGAGACCACAATTCCAACGTGCGGCAGCCGCGCATCCAGCAGCCAGGTCAAAATGTCGCCAACCTGGATGGGTTTGGGAAACGCATCGCCAGGTGTCGGAGCTTCTGCGGCCCACAGCCGCGCCCCAGCACGTGTCCAATACGCCTCCAAGTTCAGCACCCTCCGGTGGTCGATGTTCGCATCCGGCCTCCGCGATCCCCACGACTTCCGCGCCGGGTATGCGTCGAAGTCCTTCACCATGTCCTCGTGGACAAGTTTCTGCAGGTCCAGACCCAACCCGTCGCGCGCTGCGCGAATCACCACGTCCGCGCACACCCCGGTTGACCGCGAAACATCCCCGCCGGGATAAGTCAGTTTTGTCCATGTTGGGTCGTACCCCGTGGTGACGCCCACTTGCGCCCGCGCCGCATCGGCCAGTCGCTGACCGTTGGTCGGGGCTGCCTCACCCATCCGGCCCGTTACTAGCCAAACAGCAGCTAACCCGCCCAAAAAATGACGCCGATCCATCGCTGCGGCCCTCGCGACCTTGATCATTTGGCGTTGCGATCCATCCTAACTGTGGGGCGAATGACCAAATTGAGTCAAGGTGCAGCCATCCTGGATGGTCCGTGACAGCAGCGCTGCGCAAGAAACTCGTAAACTGGAACCGTGAAGGCTATTGAGGATTTCATTCGCAGGCTGCCGAAGGCCGAGCTGCATCTGCATCTCGAAGGCACGATACTGCCCTCCACGCTGGTGGAGTTGAGCCAGCGACACGACAGACAGCCGTTGATGCTGGTCGAGGCGGAGGCGCTCTACCGCTTCACGGACTTCTCGGGATTTCTGGAGGCGTTCAAGGCGGTGACGCGGCTGCTGATAGGGCCTGAGGACTACGAGTTGGCGGCCTGGCGGATGATCGAGCAGCTGAATGCACAGGGCGTAATACACGCCGAGGTCTACATTTCGGTGGGTGTCGTCTACATGTACCGGAACCACGATCCGGCGGCGTTTGAACCGATCTTCGAGGGGCTTGAGCGGGCCCGGGAGCGGGGCCTGAGAGAGCTGGGGCTGTCGGTTTATTGGATCTTCGACGCGGTGCGGCACTTTACAGTGGCCGAGGCGGAGCGGGTGTTCAAGAAAGCAGCGGAGATGCGGCCTAACTACGCCTCGATTGTCGGAATCGGGCTGGGCGGGGACGAGCGGCAGGCCGGTTCTGAGCCGTTCCGGGCGCTTTACGCGGAGGCGGCCAGGGCCGGGCTGCGGCTGACAAATCATGCGGGTGAGACGACGGGCTCAGGTGCGATCTGGGAGGCTTTGGCGATTGGGTCGGAGCGAATCGGGCATGCGGTCTCCGCAGTGCGGGATTCGGGGCTGATTCTCGAGCTGAAGGAGCGGCAGACCCCGCTCGAGCTGAACCCGACCTCCAACGTGCGCACGGGAGTGTGCAAGTCGTTTCGGGAGCATCCCCTGCGGAAGTACTTCGACGCCGGGCTGCTGGTGACGCTGAACTCGGACGATCCCGCATTCTTCGACTCGGACCTGGCACACGAATATCTGCTGGCGCATACGGAGCAGGGATTTACGAAGAAGGAGCTTAGGCAGCTGGCGGCAAACTCGATCAAGGCAAGCTTTTTGCCGGAAGCGGAAAAGGTGGAATGGCTCTTCCGAATTGACACCATCCAGTAATCACAACAGTACGTATTCACAGAGAGGAAGAAGCAAACCGCAGCCGATCTGCGGTATTATGCGGTCAAGGAAGTTTGATGCGAACAGGAGGGAGTCCCCCATGTCTACCGAACCGGAACTGAGCACAGCTGAGGAAGAAACCGCTGAAGAAAAGAGCGAGCGGAGCACGCTCCGGGTGATTGGCTGGTTTTCGGTGGGAATGGTGGTGGCCGCAATCGGCATCTACCTGGGCAAGGAACTGCGCAGCCGGTACAAGTTTCACAATCGGACTCCGTACGATTTCTACTCGAACTCCGATGAACCCCAGATGGGCGAGTTCGGTGTGGGGATCTAGAGAAGCAGCGAAGAAGTGAAAGAGAGATCAAGAAATGCCGCCTTCTGGGCGGCATTTCTGTTGTGGGCCAAACTTCGGCTTAGTTGTTCCTGAGCGCGACCATCGGATTGATTCGCGAAGCCCTTCGTGCCGGAATCCAGCCTGCCGCCAGCGACACTCCCCCCAATAGCACAATCATTCCAATAAATGCCGCGGGGTCAGTGGGCGCGGTCCCGAAAAGCAACGCTGAAATTGCCCTCGCCGCCAGCAACGACCCGATGGTCCCGAGCGCAATTCCCACGATTGCCAGCTTGAGCGTCTTACCGACCACGTCAAGCTGTACCCGTCCGAGCGTCGCACCCAGCGCCATGCGCACGCCAATCTCCTGGGTCCTTTGTGTGACTGAATAGGAGATCACGCCGTAGATGCCGAGGGCCGCGAGCAACAGCCCGAGTGCTGAGAATGAGCCGACGAGCAAGAGAAAGAATCTGCGTGGCGAGTTGGCGTGATCTACGAATGTCTGAAGCGGTCGAAACTCCGCAGCCGTTTGCTTCGGATTGAGCTCGCGCAACGCACCCATCACACTCGCAGCCATTGTGTCGGGCGGAAGACTTGTTCGGATCACGAGCTGAGCACTATTGGGACCGGCCTGCGTCGCTGGATAGTAGATCTGCCAGCCTGTTTCGCCCTCGGCGCTTTCCTCGTGCACATTTTCCACCACGCCGACGATGCGCAGGTCTGGACCACCACCTTGTTTCACGACCTGGCCCACTGCGTCTCCGTTCGGCCAATTCGCGTAGTTTGCCAGGAATCGCGCGAGAGCCTCGTCGATCATGACCACGTTTTCGCTTGTCGGCTTGTCATCCCAGGTAAAGTCCCGGCCGCGCAAGCGCGTCCCCATTGCCCGCACAAAGCCTGGCGTCACGACGTACACCAACGGGGTGGCCGGGATTTTGTCAGGCGGTTTCACGCCTTTCGGAAACGGAGTGCCCCATGCCCGGTTTTGTCCCAGCGGAAGGTAGTCGGAGATTCCGGCGGCTTGAACTCCTGGAATCGACCCGACACGCGCGAGAATCTGCCGGAAAATCACTCCGCGCTTCTCTGCGCTGGCCGTGTCCGTCGGTGCGCTGTCGTCATAGTCCACATTGACTGCCGCAGCGTGCTCTGGCTGGAACCCCATATCGACATCCAGCACCTTCATGAAACTACGCAATAACAGCCCTGCGCCCACAAGCAACACGCACGCGAGCGCCACCTCCGAGACCACCAGCACCGACCGCAACCGCTCATGCTTTCGGCCCTGTCCTGAGCCTGACCCGGAATCCTTGAGCGACTCCTGTAGACTCCCCGTCGCGATGCGCAACCCTGGCAGCAGCCCAAAAAGCAGCGCGGTGAAAAGCGCAATTAGCACCGTCCACCCCAGAGCCGCGCCATCAATGTGCAACGTTGTCAGCAGCGGCAGCGCAACTGCCCCCTGATGCGCAAGCCATTGGACTACAGCAAACGCAAGTACTAGCCCCAATAGCGCTCCTGCGCCGGAAAGCACCAGACTCTCCGTAAGGAGCTGCACCACAATGCGCGCACGGCTCGCTCCGAGCGCACTCCGCATCGCAAACTCTTTTGAGCGCGCCGCCGCGCGCGCCAACAGCAGGTTCGACAGATTTACGCACGCAATCAGCAGGATGCCGCCCACCGCGCACCACAGAACGACCAGCGAGCGCCGCAGCTTCCCGCTGACATAGTCCTTGAGCGAGACGGGGACAATTAAGTCCTTGTAATTCCCTTTTGTTTCAGGGAATTTGAGACTGAAGTAGAGATTGGTCGAAACAGCTTGAGCTTCACTGCGCGCCTGGGCAATTGTTACCCCAGGCTTCAGCCGGCCAATGAAGGTAATGATGTTTCCCCAGTCGCGCGGTGGTCCGTAGAGATTCAAAGGCGTAAGCGCGTCCACTTTCGTACCCGGAGAAAAGACCGCACCAAAGTCAAATGTCTTCGGCAGAACGCCGATTACCGTTACCTGTTGGCCATTCATGTTGAACGCCTTGCCCACGATTGCCGGGTCGGCATTGAACTGGCGACGCCACCAGGCATCCGTTAGCACTACCACCGGCGCCGCGCCATTCTGCGCATCGGCTGGCGTGAACGCGCGTCCCATGGCCGGGTTCACGTCAAGAACCTGGAAGAAATTCTGAATGACATCGATAGTTGTGGCTGGAATTGGCGCGCCACCCAGCGAGAGGCGCAGATTTCCGGGACCCGAGAAAGCAAAATACCCCGTCACATCCTGGTAAGACCGCGTTTGCTGCCTGAAACCGTCGTAGGCGTCCGTTGTATAAGTTCCGCAAGATAGCCCACACTTAGTCGGCGGGGGCGCGATCCACACGAGTTGCTCCGAATGAGGAAACGGCAGCGGCCGCAGCAGCAGCGTGTTGACCACGCTGAACACCGCTACATTCGCGCCGATGCCAAGAGCCAGAATGAGAATGGCAACGACAGTAAATCCAGGGTCGCGGCAGAGCGAGCGAACCGTGTAACGCAAATCCTGCATCAGAATGTCGAGTTTCATAAGCCCTCTCGCCTCGCGCTGTTGCTCTTTCGCCATATTCACGCCGCCAAACGAAAGCAGCGCCTGCCGGCGCGCTTCCACGGGCGTCATTCCGAGCCGAATATTCTCATCAGTTGCGAACTCGATGTGCGTCGCGATCTCCGCTTCAAGCTCCGCATCAAGCTGCGGCTTGCTGAGGAACGCGCGACCCCTCTCCCGTGTCCTGCGGAGAATACTCATGCCGGTTCAACCTCCGTTGCCTCGCCGGGCCGCATGGCCATCACCTTGTCCATTACGCCCGTCAGACGTTCCCAATACGCAGCTTCTTTCGCGAGCTGTCTCCGACCGGTTTCAGTGATCACATAGAACTTCGCCTTGCGATTGTTCTCAGACGTTCCCCAATTCGATTCGATCCAGCCTCGCTGCTCGACACGCACCAACGACGCGTAGATGGTTCCCTGGTTGAGCAGCACAGCATTGCCGCTCACCTGCTCAATCCGCCGCGCAATGCCATACCCGTGCATCGGCCCCATCGCGGCCAGCGTCTTGAGCACCATCACGTCCAGCGTTCCTTGCAGCAGATCCAGCTTTTCCGACGACATCATTCCGTCTCCTGTGGCAATACCACATAAGCATGCCATAACTTCTGTGGCAACGCCACAGGAAAATTCAAGAGGCAGTGAATTGGTGAAGGAGTGAAGAAGTGAATTAAGGCTCGGGTCGTTGATTGTGGCGGGAGACGGTGAGTTGGGAATCGAGGCCCGAAATGCCTTCTTCGGGCATTTCGCATTTGTGACGGTTTTTCAACCGCAGACCGAATCCATTCCCCGCGATACTCTTAAAGGTTATGGGCCGCATCCGTGTTCTCTCAGACCAGGTAGCCAACCAGATTGCCGCCGGCGAGGTGGTGGACCGGCCCGCGAGTGTGGTGAAGGAGCTGCTGGAGAATGCGCTGGATGCGGGGGCGCATCGCATCCGGGTCGAGGTGGAGGCGGGCGGGCGCAAGCTGATCCGGATCAGCGACGACGGCTGCGGAATGAACCGCGACGATGCGCTGCTGGCGTTTGAGCGCCATGCCACCTCAAAACTGCGGACAGTGGATGACCTGCTTTCAATTGCGACGCTCGGTTTTCGCGGTGAGGCGCTGCCGTCAATCGCGTCCGTGGCACGGGTGACGCTGGAGACGGCGACTGGGGACGAGTCAGCGGGGACGAAGATCGAGATTGCGGGCGGAAAGATCCGGCACGTGGACGAGGCAGCGCTTCCACGAGGCACGACGATTGCGGTGGCCGATCTGTTCTTCAATACACCGGCGCGGCGCAAGTTTCTAAGGGCGGAGTCGACCGAGCTGGCGCACGTGACAGCGCTGGTGACCCACTACGCGCTGGCGCACCCGGAGATGCATTTCGAGCTGGTGTCGGCAAGCCACACGCTGGTGTCGGCGCCGCCTGTGACGCGCACCGCGGAGCGGATCTACCAGATCTTCGGCAAGGACACTCTGGCGCAGTTGTTGCCGGTGGCGGCGGAGATGCCTCTGGAGCGAGCGGGGCTGCCTGAGCCGCCGCCGTGGAAGCGCGACCCGGACGTACCGGCGCGCCTTCCGGGCCTGGTGCGGGTGAGCGGGTTCTACTCCAAGCCGGAGCTGCAGAAGCTGAACCGGAACTCCCTCTATGTCTTCGTGAACAAGCGGCTTATCCGTGATCGGCTGATGATGCACGCGATCTCGGAAGCTTATCGGAACGTGATTCCGCCGACGAGCTTTCCGGTGGTGCTGCTGTTTCTGGAGCTGCCAGCCGAGGAAGTGGACGTGAACGTCCATCCGGCGAAGACAGAGGTGCGGTTCCGGCAGCAGAGCCTGATGCACGATTTTGTGCGCGACAGCCTGCGGACGGCGCTGATCAAGGCGCGGCCGGCGGCGGGATTTCTGGTGGCAGGAGCAGCGCCGGCAGCGAGCCCTTCGCTGATGCCGCCCGGCCTTACGCCGCTGCCGGGCTCGCCGGAGAAAGAGTCTGGAGAACTTAAGCGGGCCGAGGAGTCGGACCCCGTGGTTGGCGCCGAGGATGCGGAGCCGTTCCAGCTGACTCCGCGGGCGCCGACGCCGGTGGCGGGGCGGCTGCCGTTCTCGACAGCGGAGGCGGGGACGGGAGGGTGGCAGGGCCAGCAGGCGTGGGGCGAGGCCCTTGTTTCAATGCTGGTTGCCGGCGAGACCCAGGGGGGCGCAGACGGGGCTTTCGGGCCGGCTGACGTCCCGGGGTTCCAGGGGTGCTCGCCGAGCGAGAACGGGGCGACAACGGCCGAGACGGCGGCAGCAACTACGGTAGCGACGGAACTGGTGGAGGCCGAGCAAGCTGCTCGTAACCTAAACCATTTAGGAAACTTACGGCCGCTTGGGCAACTCAGGGAGTCGTTCATCCTTGCCGCCGGAGACGACGGCCTGTGGATTATCGACCAGCATGTGGCCCACGAGCGGGTGCTGTTTGAGAAGATTCTGCGTGACCGGCAGGTGGAGCGGGTGCAGAGACAGCGGTTTCTGATGCCGATGCTGGTGGAACTGAAGCCGTGGCAGATGGTTATTTTTGCGCAAATTGCCGAAGAGCTCGAAAAGAACGGATTTGAGGTGGAACCCTTTGGCCCTCAGACACTTGCGGTAAAGGCCGCGCCGGTTGGGCTGGAGGGAGCGGCGCTGGAACGGATGCTCAACGAGGTGATCGAGCAATCG
>CAYWSR010000036.1:0-24979 GCA_964460385.1 uncultured Occallatibacter sp.
CCCCGGTCCGGAGCCAGGATGCGGCGCGGCAGCCGGAGCTGGAGCCGATGGAGGAGGTTCGAGGCCCGCTGCGCGCAGGGCGCGATCAATGACGGTCCAGACCTGCTCTTCGGGGATGGCGCCATCAATTCGCTCCCCGTTGACAAAGAGGGCGGGCGTGCCCTCGATGCGGAGCGCGGCGGCCTCGCTCTCGGAGGCGCGAATGGCGGTCTCATCCTGCCTGGCCAGGCAAGCGTCTAGCTTTGCGGAGTCGAGCTTTCCGATGGTGGCTTCCTGCCGGGCGATCCGATCGAGAGCGGCGACGCTCTTCGCCAGGTCGCGATCGGGCCCGGTGATCTCCTGCCCGTGCGCGTGAAGATAGTCGACATAGGTCCAATACACTGCTCCGCTTTGAGCGGCCAGGCAGTTTGCGTCGACGGCTGCGTGCATGGCCCAGGGGTGCAATTCGGTGAGCGGGTCGTCCTTGTAGATAAAGCGGACCCTATCCTTGTAATGAGCGAGGGTGTCCGGGAACAGGGTCTCGTGCATTCGGCCACAATAGGGACACTCAAGATCGTCAAAGTTGATGACAGTCACCTTGGCGGTGGGGTTGCCGCGGATGGGCCGGCCCGTGACATCGATGTTGAAGATGGGGTCCTTTTGCAGGTCGAACTTCTCGAGGCGGGCAAGCGTACTCCCGTCGCTGGAGATCAGAAACTCGACAACCGACTTTCTATCGCCCTTCGCGAGAGTGACCGGCAGGGAGTCGTAACCGGCGAATTGGCTGGGCTTGCGAGTGCCGATGGTCACTGTATAGTCCTGCGGGACGTTGTACTGCGAACGAACGATGACCTCAATGTGGCGATTGACCTCAGAGGCCTCGGAGGGGGCGGATGTTGTCTGTGCTTTGCAACCGACTGCCAGGCAAACGGCAAGCAATGCGGCGATGATCTGAATGCGTTCCAAGCGAAAACCTCTCTGGAAAGGATAACGCATGGCGGAGCCTGTGTAGTCGTGTCCTTAATCGTATCGTGGAGGGTCGCCGCTTCCAGCTGGGCGCGTCGACTTGAATTCCCCGGTTTCGAGATACATCCACTCAAGTTCCGCCGTCGCAGGCGTCTTCCAACCTCAGAGAGTGCACGTTTTTCCGAGCTTCCGGACCGCCTAGTAGAGTGACGGGAGCGTGGGATCGCGGAAGACAGTGTTGGTTCGCCGGATGTCTCCCACGGAGCCAAAATTAGCGATGGTAAAGCTGTAGAGGTATTGCGTTTCGTCGCGCACTGAACCGAGCTGGAAGCGACGATATCCAACCGTAAGGCCGCAGCAGTTCCAGTTGTACACAGCCTGGATTCCAGCATACTGAAGTGAATTCTGGACGAGGTCATAGCCGGCATTGGCCGCGAGGTTGAATCCAAGGCTATTCTGCTTGCCAATGAAGACGAAAGGCTGAATCTGCTGATTCTGAATAATCGAAGCAGCGCTGCCGTTTTCGTCGACCGCGTTGAGCAGTGAATGGCCGATGCCGACGGTGGTACGGTCCCAACTGTACCCTGCGAAGATGTTGTCCGATTGCAGGCGCCCTGCTTTTGGATCGTAATCCAGGTCCCATTCAATACGAAAGTTGTTGACGGCTTCGAAGCGCAGGCGTGATACCACAGGCGACAGGTTGCGCGGGGAGGTAAGAAAGGCGACCGCCGTGAGATCAAGCGTGGTGTCGAAAACATTGCGACGGTCTGGAATGAGCGCGCCCCCGAAGTTGGGATCGAGGAAGTACTTCTGAGAGACTTGCCAGCTTGCCCATTCGCGGGAAGGCCGGTCAGAACACGAGTCAGTCGCAGCTGAATCTTCTGATTCGCAGGGCTTCTGCTGTTCATTACGCAGGTAAAAGCGCTGCGTTAGGGAGTATCCGATTTCATCGGTGTTGGTAGCGATGTCAGTGGTGTCGATGAGCGGTACGTTGCGAGCTTGAGCGCCTATACCTCCGACAAAGTGGTAGAAGAGCTCAGGTTCGATGACATGGCGCAGGACACGGCCACTATTTCCAAGGTCGAAGTCGCGCTCGACAGCCGGAGGACGCACAGTCAGCGATGCTTCGAGGTCGGCACGGTTGAGGGCATCATGGCTGATGCTGGGTATGCCGCTTCGGACGCCTGTCAGATCTGGAACCTGGCTGATCGTGTAAAAGGTATCGCGCAGAGCGACCTCGGGAACCACGCTCCATCCGTTAAATGAGAGGGGCATAGAGAGATGCGGGTAAAAGTCGAATCGGCCCACATTGCGCGCGTGAAAATGGGGTTCGGAGCGGCTGAGGTAGGCTGCCGAGGACCCTGCACTCCAATAGAAAGGTGAATCGCCGAGCGGGCGGCTTAACACGTCATAGCGCACGGAGGGAAGGTGGAGGATGCGCGCTTCATCGCCGTTGGTGGAACTGGCATATGTCTCGAATCGGCCGAGCGTGACAGAGGGGATGAAGCCGTCGTGGTTATGGGTGAATGCGACGTCGCTGGCAACTTCAGAACTGACGGCAAGGTAGTAGTTATCGTTGAAGACCAGCCGGTAGATATAGTTCGAAAGATATTCGGCCGTTCCTGCGACCCGGGTGTTCTCAGAGAAATCCTTACGCCCAAGCGCGAGCACGTCGACGCCGCCTTGATTGACGAGTTCATAGCCTGTAGGACCGGGAATTGCGTCCTCACGACGAGCGGACGTCGAAGGCAGGGTTGGCCCAACCTGCTCTTCAATGCCCCGGTCGAGGAGAGCATTCCAGCGCACATTCAACTGGTTGAGACCTGCACCCTTGTATCGGAAGTCTCCGTTGGGAGCCCATCCGCGCTTTGAGAAGTATTCGGTCCCGACGATCATGTCCATGCTGCGACTGATGACCCAGTAATACTGTTCGCCGACGACGAATCCCTTGATGGAGGAGTTGCTGAGGACGGGAATCAAGAGTCCGCTTTCACGCCCATTGTCATCGGTGGGATGGCGCAGATAGGGCAGGTAAAAGAGGGGAATGTTGAGGAACTCAAAGATGGAGTTGCTGGTGGAGGCCTTACCGTCTGCCATCGCGATGGAGCGGGAGATGATGCGCCAATCGGGATGTGGGAGGTGGCAATTGGTAAACGAGCCATCAACGAGGCGGTAGTTGCCCTCGCCAAGCTGCAGAAAGACGCGACCGGAAAACAGGAAGGGATTGGCGTTGGAATAGACCACCGTGCGGCCGAGGTTACGAACTCCCTGAGATCCCGTGACGTTGTAGAAGCGCGCCGTGTGCATGTTGAGCATCATTTCGCCGCGGGATGCATTGACGCGAAGATCGTAGGGGCCGCCGGTCAAATGCAGGTTTCCCTCGGCTTCAACTTCGGAACGGTCCTTGTGCCAAACCACTTTGTCGGCCTGGAGAATGTAGTCGCGGTAGTGAAAGACAACATCGCCGGTGAGGGTGAGGGTATTGCCGACCCAGTTCTGATTAGCAGCCTCCCAACGAACCGGGGTGCCTGTTTGAGGTATAGGTTCCGGTTGGGCAACGGGGAGAATCTCCTGGCCAGGATCATCGGGGACGGGACCATCGTCAGTGGTGATAGTCGCAGCTTGTGATGGTGCAGGTTCGGATGAGCGATCAATCGCAGTCGAGAGCGGCTTTGAAGGGGGTGCCACATTAGTCAACGACTGCGCACCAAGTAGCTGGTGACAGAGGCTCAACACCGTGATAAACACTAGGTTACGAGGTTGCATCCCACTACCAAGGGTCAGCATAGCAAATGCAGGCAAGTTTGGAAGGGCGGCGCACCACGCAGCTCTGGCATCAGACAAATACCGGAACCCGTTCTCTCGGCGCGAACGATTCGCGCCAGGGCGTTCCGGATTTGTTCCCCGATTCTCCCACCTCTTTTGAATCGAACGCGGGCAGCGTACAGCAAACGCGGCATGCGCAGCCGACCGGAACCGCGATGCCGGGCATGAGAGCGTGGCTGAGGCCCGCATGAGAAGGGACAGTGGAGCTTTGAGCACATTTACGGGGCAAGCTGAATTATCGACCTTATGGAAGCATGAAGTGAGCCAACGGGTGGCCGCGCACAGAAAGCGCAAAGGCGCCCCGGCCAACGATGCTGAATCGCAAACACATGGGAGGACGGACTCGAATTCGGGCGGGAGCAGCAGGCTTTCAGCAGCGGCAGCGCGCGTAGCGGCGCGTTACGCGGCAGCACCAAGCTATTGCGATCTGTTTGCGGCAGAGATCAGCCCTGCGCCGAAAGAGGCTGAGCCGGTGGCCGAGCAGATCATGCTTCTCGACCTGAGGCCGTCCAGCTCGGGAACCTTCGGCCAGGAAGCCCCTCAGGTCTCAGCGTTGGACGAGCCGCCGCCGCTATCGATGGTCGAAGCAACCGCGATGGCCACGCTGGATTGGAGTTTCGGTCGCGATCTCGTGGCGTCCACCGAACATCCTTTGAACGAAGCGCTGGAGAGGGAGTCACACCGAGCAGATTGGAGCGCGGATGAGCCTGCTGTCGCTCTGACAATCACGCAGGCCCAGACCCTTCCGATTCCTGAGATCGAAGAACATCGATCGATCTGGAGCGAGCCCCCAGAGAGCTCTTATTCATTTGCGCCGGATGCTTTCGTGGTGGATGCACAGCCGATCCATGGAAATCTCATCGAGTTTCCATTTGAACTGGTAGCCGCACGCAAGGTGCGGCCACGGCGCGCTGAGGGGATCTACGCGTCGACAGTGGAAGCTGAAGCGCAGCTCAGCATCTTTGAAGTTGATCCGGCGAGCATTTCTACTCGACCGGAGGGGATTGAACCGCCCGCAGAGGCGCCTGCGTGGTCCAGGCCGGAGTGGGCCGATCTGAAGTTTGAACCGAGTCGACCGCAGGAGCTGGTGGCGGAACGAGTCGCCGAGGCGAAAGCGTCGAAGGCGGTCGAATTGCAAGCGGCTCCGATGAATCTTCGTCTCCTTGCGGCAGTCTTTGACTTTGCACTGATCTCGACCGCGTTCCTGACGGTGGCCGCGCTCGTCGCGGTGAACGCAACAGTCCTGCCGACCCTGCGCGAAGCAGAGATTGGCGGCGGGCTTGTGTTTGCCGCAATTGCGATGGCCTACCTGGCAATTTCGTACACGCTGACGCGCGCGACTCCGGGGATGAAGTATGCCTTACTTTCGCTGCGCACGTTTGACGGCCAGACACCGACCCGCGAGCAAAGGTGCCGCAGACTGGGCGCTCTGGCGCTTTCGATGCTGCCGGTTGGGCTGGGCGCGGTTTGGGCACTGTTTGACGAAGAGCACCTCTCCTGGCATGACAGATGGTCAGGCACGTATTTGAGAAGGGTTTAGGCGGGAGCAGAAACAATGGCCCGGGGCGCTCCATTTTGCAACAATGGAGTGGCTCGGGCCGTCGGCTTTTTGAGGTCCGGCGAACAGAGCTAAAGGAGCAACCTGCAATGACCTTCTCATGGGTACGAGTTGGGCGGATGATCTTGTCGAATCGTGCAGTGCCGATGTGTTCAATTTGCGTAGTGTGCGCGGCAATTGGGGTTGAGGCTCAGATCGCCCAAACAAAGCCGGTAGGTTCCGCTCCTGGCTCGCAGACACAAGCGCAACCTGCGCAGGGACAGGCTCCGGCGCGCCCCGCGTTTCCAACGCGAAGCCCCCACGAGCCGGAATACGTCGCCGCGAAGGACCTCACTGACGGAAGCAATGCGCCCGTAGATGAGGATGGGAATTTCATTCTCGGTCCGACACACACGGCCGCGCCGGAGATGGCCGACGAGATGTTGCAAGGGACCGTGGTCGAGTTCACGATGAACTCGGAGGACAGCAAGCTGTATCCGGGAATTGCGCGCGACCCGCACACGTTTGGGACGCCCGATCCGAATGACCCGGCCAAGCTGATCGTCACCTCGAGCCACCCGGCGCGCTATTCACGGCGGGTCGGTGTTTATGTTCCCAGGCAATATGTTCCGGGCACGGAGGCGCCGTTCATCGTGGGCGCGGATGGAATCGATCGGATGCTGTTCGCGGCCCTGGATCACTTGATTGCCGAGAAGAAGCTGCCCCCGATCGTCGCCATCTCCATTGGCAACGGCAGCGGCGACGCGCAGGGAAGCGAGCGGGGCCTCGAATACGACACCATGTCGGGCCGCTATGCGGAGTGGGTGGAGAGCGAAGTGCTGCCGCTGGTGGAGGCGAAGGCCAATGTGAAGCTCACCAGGGACCCGGACGGGAGGGCCACGATGGGGGGCAGCTCCGGCGGTTCCTGCGCATTGATCATGGCCTGGTATCACCCAGAGCTTTATCATCGCGTTCTGACGTACTCAGGAACTTATGTGAATCAGCAATGGCCATGGAACCTGGAGACGCCGGGAGGGGCATGGGATTTCCATGCACACTTGATTCCGAATAGCCCCGTGAAACCGATACGGCTATGGATGGAAGTGGGGGACCGGGATCTGTACAACCCGAATTCCATGGACGATCACATGCACGACTGGGTGCTAGCTAACGAGCGGATGGCCGCGGTGTTGGCGGCGAAGGGCTACCACTATCAGTTTGTCTTTGCTGTGAATGCCGGCCATGTCGATCGCGCGGTGAGAGCGCAGACGTTGCCGGAAGCGCTTGAGTATGTTTGGCAGGGGTATGCGGCGAGGGGGGCGAAACGGTAGAGCGCTCTGAAGCAATTTAATTTGCCGAGAGAAGGAGATTTCTTATGAAACCGCGGATTTGGCTTTTGCTGCCGATCGCCCTCTTGAGCTCGACAGCTGTGCTTGCACAGGATGGGAAACACAGTGATCCATGTAAAGCGATGCCGGCCGCTGGGTCGGCCGAAGCAAAGCAATTCCTCACATTCGACCAGTTTGAAAGAGAGTTGCGAGTCGATATCAGCCGGCAGGATGTAGTTGCGCTGGCATTCTTGGTGAAGTTTCCTTTGCACATCAACGAGACGGGGGGCGGCATGATTTCGTTGATCGACGCAGCCGCGCTTAAGTCTCATTTTCAAGAGGTTTTCACGCCGGCCGTGCGCAAGCGTGTCTTGGACGAGACCAGCGGCGACGTAGATGACGTTGGCTGCGACGAGGAGCACATCTCGCTCGCGGAAGGAGTAATTGCGGTTACCGTCACCGATCGAGGATATGCGATTTCTGCAGTGAGCCAGAATGGGATCATTGCCCCAGAGACCTATTTCTTATGCCAAACGCAGACCCATCGCATCGTGGTCGATACGGTGGCGGGTGGAGCACTCCGCTATCGGTCCTGGAATAAGCCGCGGGCAGTAACGGAGGCGCCTGATCTGGCGCTTACCAAGGGAGAAAGCGCAATCGAAGGCAACCGTTGCGGGGATCCGGTTTACACATTCAAGAACGGTGCGACGGAATACAGAGTTGAGGGCAGCCTGAGCTGCTACCCGACTTCGGAGGCTTACGCGCCGCCGAAGGGCGCCACTGGGCGACTGGAGGTTACTGTGGCAGGCAAACCTGCCGCAGGTTCGTGGTGCTACTGACGCTGCTCGATGCTTTTGGGGAATCCGGCGCCAGCGACGGCTTTTGCTAGCTTGCAAGTGCGCGGACTGCCGACACGCCGGCGCCGAGGAGGGCGGTTTCGTCGTCAGGCGGAAGAACCTCGAGCGAGAAGCTTTGCAGGGTGCTGAACCTCACCATGGTCTCCATGTGGGCGCGCAGGGTGGGGAGGTCGAGATAGTGGGCATTGTGGCCGGTGAAATAGAAGCGGCCCGGCCCTGCGAGATGGATGAATGAAGCAGTGGCGGCGGCGAGGGCGCGGTGCCACAGGTCAACGAATTCACGGCAGCGCTGGTCACCAAGCTTGGCTTGCTCGAAGACCTCTTCCGGCTCCAGATCGAGGAAGCGAAGGCGCATGGCCCGATAACCCATGATGCCCTCGAGGTGGCCGACGCCTCCGCAGCCGCAGAACTTCTCCTTGGGGTCAAGCGTGACGGTGATGTGGCCACCCTCCCAGACGCCTTCCACATAGGGCCAGCGGCCATAGCCAATGCCGTTGCCAAGGGTCCAGACGCGGGTCAGCTTGTTGAGCTGCCCGCGCGTGGCGGCAACTCCGGCAGCAATGCAGTCCGCGTCGTTGGCAACATGGACCGGGGCGGTGATGCCGCGGTTGGCGAGGACGCGCGTCAGCTCGTCGGCCATGCCCATGCCCTTCAACTGAGTCAGGTTTGGCGAGTCTTCAACGACTCCGTGACGAACGATGCCGGGGACAGCGACTCCGATTGCATCGACGGGGGAAGAGTCCGCGGCCAGATTGGCGATCTGGGTGGCGATTAACTCGACGAGGTCGCCGCCGGGTATAGCAGAGAGGGCATCCAATTCGTCGGAGTCGGCGGGATAGCGCAGGGCCTTCCCTGTCAGGCGGAAGTCCACCAGTCGGCCGGAAACGAGGTGTTCGGTGATTACGACGCCGATCGCGGTTGTCATGCTGGCCTCCGGGGCGTGGTGATCGACAAGCGTTCTCTCACATCTGAGGTGCGAATTCAGCCCAATCGATGAAGAGGTTGAATTCGTCGAGCCGAATCCGCAGCAAGAATAGCGCAGGAGCATTTGCTGCGTCGATTGCGGCCCCTAGCCTGCCTGGTAGCGGCTGAGCCGTCCGAGGCCGTTGAATGCGGCGGCCTTGTAGCACTCGGCGAGGGTGGGATAGTTGAAGACCGTGTCGATGAAGTAGTCGACCGTTCCGCCCAGGATCATAACCGCCTGGCCGATATGAACGAGCTCCGCGGCGCCTTCGCCGATGATATGAACGCCGAGAACTTTGCGGGTGTCGCGATGGAAGATCAGCTTGAGCCGGCCGGTGGTGTCGCCGCGAATCTGGCCGCGAGCCGTTTCGCGATAGTAGGCCATTCCAACCTCGTAGGGAACATCTTCATCGGTGAGCTGTTCTTCAGTCTTTCCGATGAAGCTGATCTCGGGGATGGTGTAGATGCCGTATGGATAGAAGCTGGGGTTGGAGGTTGTGGACTCGTCGTCAAAAGCGCGTGCGGCCGCGATGCGCCCCTGTTCCATGGAAACAGAAGCGAGCGATGGGAAGCCGACGACGTCGCCAACGGCGAAGATGTGCTCGACTTTGGTTTGGAAGTGTTCGTCGACCGGGATTCGGCCCCGGCTGTCCGCCTCAAGGCCAGCGGCACCGAGATTGAGATCGTCGACTGCACCCTGGCGGCCAATCGCATAGAGCAGTGCGTCGCCTGAGACCTTCTTCTTGCTCATGAGGTTGGCGACGACACCCCCATCCGGAAGTTCCTCGACACTCTCAACCTCTTCGCCAAGGCGCATGGTGACGCGGCTGTCGCGAAGGTGATAGCTGAGGGCCTCAACGATCTCCCGATCGGCAAACTCGAGCAGCCGATCGCGCTTTTCAATCAAGGTAACGCGAACGCCGAGAACAGCAAACATGCAGGTGTACTCGACGCCGATGACGCCGCCTCCGACTACGATGAGGGACTTTGGTAATTCAGGGAGGTCGAGGATCTGGTCGCTGTTGACGATGGTGCGCCCGTTGATGGGGACCTTGCTGGAGGCTGCCGGCTTGGTGCCAACGGCGATGATGATGCGATCTGCTTCGAGGGTCGCATCGGTTTGCGGGCCGTCAACCCGGACCTGGTGAGGATCGACGAAATGGGCCACGCCATGAAAAACATCGATTCCGTTACGTGAGAGCTGCGCCTCTGTCACGTCAACTTCTGTCTTGATGACCGCCTGCACTCGAAAGGCCAAGTCAGCCATGGTGATCTTTTCTTTGACGCGATAGTTCATCCCATAGAGCGAGCGGTAGTTGTAGCCGGACAGATGCATCACAGCTTCGCGCATGGTCTTGGAAGGGATGGTCCCGGTATTGATGCAGACACCACCCACAACGGAGCGTGCCTCAACGACGGCGACGCGTTTCTTCATCTTGGAAGCGGCCACGGCGGCTCGTTGGCCGGAAGGCCCGGAACCGATGACGACGAGGTCGTACTTAACGCTCATGCGAGGGTGAATCTCCAGAGACTGGGGTTGGATCGTGCCACAAGGGACCGGATGAAGACGGCGATGGTCCTCAACCGGAGGCTATCATGACGCGGGGCAGGACGCGGAAGGCAGGTGTGTGAATTGTGGGACTTTGCGGGGCCTGGGCGGACAACTCGCGGGCTGGCTCTGATGCTATGCGGGAAAGATGGAGATCTTAGCCAGGGAGAACAGCGGCACGAGAGGCCCCGCGCCGCTGAAGAGCTTAGGTTGGGGCGCCCGCTTATATGGAAGCGATGGCCGATCAGTGCGCCGGGGCGAGTTTTGTCCCGACGGTGCGGCGGCCAGTGCCGGAAAAGCTGTCGCCGGATTGCCTGCCGGAATCCAGCCGAAAGTCACGGACCATTCGGTCAAGATCAGCAGCGAGCGATGCGAGGTTCTTGAGGGCTTCGACGGCCTCTTCAGCTCCCTGAGTGTTTTCCAACGAAAGCTGGGAAATCTGGCCGGCCGATTCGGAGATCTCTCCAGATGCGGCGGTCTGTTCCGTTGCAGCCGTGGCAATCATTTGAATCTGATGTTCCACCTGGTGCGATGACTCGATAATTGCTTCCAGACTGCGGCGAGCATGGGCCGTCTCGCTCATTCCCGTCTCGACTGCCGCTCGGCTTTCCTGCATCACGGTCAAGGTTTCGCGGGTTTCTTCCTGGATGCTGCGGATGGTTCCGGCGATCTCTTCGGTTGCGCCTTTGGTGCGTTCGGCAAGGCGACGGACTTCGCCGGCAACTACGGCAAACCCGCGGCCATGCTCGCCGGCGCGGGCAGCCTCAATGGCCGCGTTAAGGGCCAGAAGGTTGGTTTGCTCGCTGATCTCCTGGATGACATTGACCACCTTGCCGATATCCTCCGATCGATGAGCGAGGGAGGCCATCTTGTCGGCGACGGAGCTGGTGGCAGCGGCAATTTTTTCCATAGTGGCGGCAGCGGCCTGCATTACTGCTCCGCCCTGGTTGGCCGTTTCGGCGGACTCGCGGCTCGATCCCGCGGCGCTTTCGGCGTTGTGGCTGATCTCGCCGATGGTTGCTGTCATTTCGTGTGCGGCAGCGGCGATCTGGTTGGTCTTGCTGGACTGGGTGCGGGCGTTTCCAGCGCTCTGAACGGAGCGGGCGCTGATCTCGGTGGTGGCGGCGGAGAGGGTTTCCGCTCCTCTGGCGACTGAGAGCAGAACGGAGCGCATGGAGTTGATGCTGTTATTAACGGCCTCGCCGAGGCGACCGATCTCGTCAGTTCCGGTGGCCACGATGCCTGCGGTCAAATCCTTGGCTTCCATGCATTCCACTACGGCCTTTAGCTTAGACAATCGCGGCGCGATCTCCCGGGTGAGGACTATGCCGGTCAGCGCGCAGAGCAGGACGATAGAGAGGGTGACACCGGTGCTGATCCAGGTGGCGCGGTTGCTCGAGCCGGTGACAGCTTCGACGTCATCTGTTCCTGCTCTGACGTCGATTTGAAATTCGTCGACAAATGCCGACTTTGCAGTGTCAAACGAGGTGAACGCGGCATCGGAAAGTAACAGACCGAGCGCGTCGTCATTCTTGCCTTTTGCGAGTAACTCGAACCCGTTGTCACTGATTTCCTGGTACTGCGCAGTGCTCGCAGAGATCTTCTGGTAGAGGTCACGTTCGGTGGGGGAGTTCACGTACTGGTCGAATTGTTTAAGACTCGATTGGTAGACCTCAATGGCCTTCAGGCGCCTCGCCCGATGGAGATCCGAGCATGCCGGTGTAGGGCAAAGAAGCAGGTTCTGATCTTCGCGGCGGAAGGCGATGAAGCCAATCTCAGTATTGGTAAGGACCACGACGGAAGGGAGTCTTTTCTCCCTAAGCTTTCGGTTCATTGCAGCGATGCTGTGGAAGGAGAAAAAGGTGTAGGCTCCCAGCAGGATGCAAAGCGTACATACGATGCCGAAGGCGAACGCGAATTTGCGAGAGATGGGAAGGTTGCGGAGCCAGCTCATGCAGTAGGCCCTTTCTCAGGTGGTTCACGGAGTTCATCGGCACGAAGGTCATGAACTTGAGCGTATGGCAGTCGGGCTTGAGCGCGTGGCACTTGCGCATCCCGGGTTGACTCGGTAAGCTTCTGCGGTTCGGGGGATTCTAATTTGAACTGATGGGAACTGGACAAGGAAAGAGGATTCTCATGAGAGGATTCAGGCTGGTGAGGGTGGTTTTACTGATGACATGCATTCGTCAGAGTCAGGTTGAGAGCCAGTCAACTCCTGCTCAGGGCTCGCCCGCGGGCGCTGCGCGCCAGGCGCAGGCTGCAGAAGGCGTCACGCCCGAGGAGGCAAGCAGGAGGGATCATCAACGGTTGATGGATCTGCTTGGAATCAAGAAGCTTCGACCGGGTCAGGAGAACGACGCAAACTACGATGAGGCCAGAGCCAACATCTATGGAAGCCTGCCCGACCCTTTGATTGAGAAGAGCGGCAAGAGAGTGACGACGCCAAAGGAGTGGTGGAGTGCGAGGCGGCCGGAGATTGTGGACGAATACGATCGAGAGGTCCTGGGGCATACGCCCGCACCTTTGCCGAAGGTCACCTGGGAGATCGTGAGCAGCAAGGCTGAGTCCGTGGGTGGCGTGGATGTATTGACGAGACAGCTTGCTGGGCACGTGGACAACTCGAGTTACACGAGCATCGCTGTGACGATTGAGGCCACGCTCACGACGCCGGTCAACGCGAAAGGACCGGTACCGGTGATCATCGAGATTGCATTCGGCCCGGAGTTTCTCTCGGCGGTACGAAACAGCATTCCTGAGATGTTTCCCGGCGGGCCGGGCAACGATGGAGAGCCTTGGCAGGTTCAGGTGCTCAAGAAGGGTTGGGGCTATGCGATTCTGAGTCCGACCAGCTTTCAGGCGGATAGCGGAGCGGGATTGACGAGTGGAATCATCGGGCTGATGGACAAGGGCCAGCCGCGTGGACTCAACGACTGGGGGTGCCTTAAGGCGTGGGCCTGGGGCGCCAGCCGCTTGCTGGACTACTTTGAAACCGACAAGACCGTTGACGCAAAACAGGTAGGGCTCGAGGGACATTCGCGTTTCGGAAAAGCGGCTCTGGTTGCAATGGCCTACGATCAACGGTTCGCGATTGGGTACATCAGTTCATCCGGGGAGGGCGGCGCCAAGCTGTACCGGCACAGCTATGGAGAGCCGCTGAGCCACATGATGAATGACAAGCTCTATCAATGGATGAGTCCGCAGCTCTTGAAGTATGCAGGGCCGCTTACGCCCGCGGACCTGCCGGTGGACAACCACGAGTTGATCGCGCTGTGCGCACCGCGGCCGGTGTTTGTGGGTGCTGGTTTGACGGGAAAGTATGTGAATGGCGGGCCACGAACGGACGGGTGGGCGGATGCGAAAGGGATGTTTCTCGCCGAGGTTGGGGCAGGGCCGGTGTACAGGTTACTCGGTAAGAAGGATTTGGGGACGAGTGAGTTTCCGCCCATGGGCACGGCGCTGATCGATGGAGGGTTGGGCTTCCGCCAGCATCCGTTCGGGCATACGCCGGCGCCAAACTGGCCGGCGTTTCTTGAATTTGCAGGTCACTCTATTCACGCGCCGGGAGAAGCCAACCAATCTGCAGGCGCTCGTTAGTGGACTTCTTCGCTGGCCACAACCTGGATGCTTGAGCCAAAGCGGTGGTAGGACGTGAATTCTGTTCGATTGATGTGAAGAACGGTTCGAATGCCTGGCTGGTCCTTGCGATACTCGCGGGTCAAAGAAATCGCAACGCTCCGGAGGGGACAAACGAATTTCTTCCCCCCTATCTCAACTGATCCGTAGTCAATTGAGGAGGCATTGCGGGTAATTGGCTCGGATGGGTTCAATTCGACATCAAGCGTGATGCGAAGGATGGCACCGGTCGTGGGGTCAATATAGAGGTTGCCGTGATAGCCCGGTGTTCCGCGATAGGAATCGTTGATCTTATTCGTGCCGGCGATCTGGTCGTTCGCGATAAAACGGGCCGGCTGACCATTGGTCGCTTCCATGAAGGTTGCACCCGATGCGCGGTCCTGACCCGCGCTCAGGCAGCAATAATCAACCGTGTAATGCGACGCGGTTTGAGGGACCTGGTAATGGAATACCGCGACAACCCCCGAGTCCAACTGTTCCCAATGGCTAAAGGCCATTTTCCCCTTTGCTGCGTCGAGCAGGGCGAGGGTAAGGATTTCTCCAAATTCTCCACGCGTGGCGAATCCCGGGGGTGCATCGGAATGCTTTTGCCTGGCATCCTTTCCATCGGAAGGGACCTCTTTGCCATCCCGGTAGGTGATCTGCTGGGTGAAGGTGCCGACCGGAACCATCATGCTATGCGGGGCGATCATGCTCACGTCTTCAGTTGTGTCGGGCATGGCTACTGCAACATGGGGATCATTGTCGTCGTAACTCTGGGTGATTCGAGTGGCCAGGAAGTCGGGCATCTGGCGCATGGCGGTACCCACAAAGTAGACGGTGGAATGGAACATGGCCTTGAGGGCGGCAGCGTCCGGCGGTGGGCGGGAAGGAAGCTCGGTTGCGGGCGGATCGAGGATTGCGGAGCAGTCGGCGAGGAGATCGAGAGCCTGGGTGGTCTTGGGGCCGGGGGAGAATTCGGCCTTGAGGCTGGCGAGTGTGGAAGGGGAAAGGCGCTCAAGGAGCTGGAGGGTGGCGATCTGCTTTGCAATGTCGTTGTCGGATTGGTTTGAGGCCTTGCGGGCAGCAAGCCAGCTGTGGAACTGGTCGACAGAGACGCGGTGCGCCGCCAGCGCGGGAAGGGTGATCGCCGCTATTGCCAGAAGAATGGGGAGTTTCCGCATCGCAAGTCCCTTTTCCCCGCGCGGCGGAATGGTTGCATTCCAGGGAAGGCGCGGTCCCGGGGCTAACTATGCACAGGATATTAGCCGTTTGGCGACGATCATGCAATGTCAATTTTGACCACTCTGGGGGGCATGGGGACGGAAGGGCTCGGTGGCGGATTCACGGTAGTTAAATCGACAATCGATCGGAGGCGGCACAGGGCCTGCCGCGAAGGGGAGGGAATGGATGGTGAATTCCGCCGGGAAGAGTTAGGTGCAACGGCGGAGTGTCTGTAGGAGGGGCTAATTGGATCGGGTGGGGTCGAGAGCGAGGGGGGCGTTGAAGGAGGAGTGGGCGAAGGGGGACCGGGCGGTGTGGACGCAGTTGCGGCCGTCGGCTTTTGCGGCGTAGAGGGCCTGGTCGACGGAGGAAAGGAACTCCGCGAGGCGGAGCTGATCTCGAGCGGTGACGGTGCCAACCCCGATGCTGACGGTGAGGACGGGAAGAGTGGGCGAGTGGGCGGCGGGGATTTTGAGGTCGATGATGCGGAGGCGTACGGACTCGGCAAACTCGAGAGCTTCCGGGGGGGCGAGACCGGGGAGGACGATGGCGAACTCTTCTCCGCCGTAGCGAGCGACGAGGTCGTTTCCCCGGCGGGCGCGCTCGCGGAGGGCGCCGGCGATGAGGGCGAGGCAGTCATCGCCGAAGAGGTGGCCGCGTGTGTCGTTGAGGATTTTGAAATGATCAACATCGATGAGGAGCAGGGAGAGAAAGGCATCGGAACGGGGGAGGCGAGCGAACTCACGGGTGAGGACATGATCGAAGGTGCGCCTGTTGGCGATGCCCGTGAGCCAATCGATGGAGGAGAGGCGCGAGAGCTCTGCGTTGGCGTTTTCAAGGGCGCGGGTGCGCTCGGCGACGATCTGAGTGAGTTCATGCTCGCGAGCGCGAGCGACGAGAGTGCGGATGCGCTGGAACGTAAAAAAGGCGGCGACGAGGGCAAGGATCAGGAGCGAGGTGAACCACCAAGTCTGGAACCAGGGCGGCCGGACGACAAACGAGAAGGAGGCTTCGTTGGAGCTCCAGGCGCCGAGGCGGTCGCGGACTTGAATTTCGAGACGGTAGCTACCGGGCGGGAGCGAAGGAAACTCGAGCTCGCGACGGTCCGTGGAGCGCCACTCATCGAAGAGGGGAGTGAGGCGGTATCGAAATGCACGATTGGGGCCATGGGTAAAGGTGAGATCGGAAAACTGCACAATCAACTGGTTGGAGCGGTAGGGGACCGCGGGCCGGTCGGAAGCGACGATGGGACGGCCGCCAAGCAGGATGCGGGTGAGGACAACTGATGAGGGAAAAACCGGCGCGGCTTTGTCAGGAGGCTTGTACCGAACGAGGCCGCCGCTGGTGCCGATCCAGATGCTGCGGCCGGGGCCCGCGGCGAAGCCGTTGAGGTCGCAGTCGTCCCAGACGAGGCCGTCGTTGGAGTCGATGTGGGCCCAGTAGTTCCCGTCGAAGACGTCGACACCATGCTCTGTGCCAGCCCAAAGGCGTGCGTTCTGGTCGAATCCGAGGAAGTAGGTGAGACGCGTTGCTCTGTCGCGCTGTGTGAGGACGTGTGTGACGTGGAGGCCGGAAGACGAGGAAGCGACCTGGTCGATCTCGCCACCAAAGCGATACCCGACCCAAATGTCGCCTGCGGAAGAGGCAGCAAGGGCGAGGATTTCGTCGTGGGTGAGATCGTCTTTGGTTGAGAAGTGACGCCAGGAACCCTTGGAAAGGCGAAAGAGGCCGCCGGCGCCGCCAGCCCAGATTTCGCCGGAGGGGGATTCAGCAATGGCCCAGAACTGGGTGCGGGGTAGAACAGTGACTGCCGAGGCTCGATTGTAGGGTGGAGCAAGAATGTAGAGCCCGGACTCGGTGGCAATCCACAGGCGGGCAGCCCGGTCGAACATGAGGCTGCTTACGTTGTTGTTTTCGATCCCGCGATTCGCGCCAAACCAGGTTACGCGGTGAGTGATTGGGTCGAAGTGGGCAACGCCAAGAGTTTCGGTACCAAGCCAGAGAGCACCGGAGTGGCCGCGCTGGATGGCGTGAACAGGGACATTGGCAAAGGCCGAGATCTGGTCCCAAGCGTAAGTTGCTTTGTGGAGGACGCCGTGAGAGAGGCCGGACTCGGTGCCGACCCAGACGCTGCCGTCTTCGTCAGGGAGAATCTGGTAGACCAAATCGCTGGAGAGTCCGCTCTGGCTGGTGAAGGACTCGAACAGCTTGTAGCCGGCCCAGCGAACGAGGCCGCGTCCGGCGAGACCGATCCAGACGGAACCCTCACGGTCCTGGAGGACGGAGTAGACGGTTCCGTGCAGACCCTGGGCAGTGCCAACAGTGTGCCAACCGCTGCTGTTGTGGACGACGAGGCCGTTGCTAGCGGGGAAGAGGAGATCGCCATCGCTGTCGACGGCGGGGATGCCCGTGACGCCGGCACGGGGCAGGGGCGAGTCTTCGACGAGTTGGAAACGAGAGGCGCCTGGGAGGAGCAACACGACGCCGACCGCACGGCCGCGGACCCAGAGTGCGCCGGATTTGTCGCGACCAATGACTGTCCAGAGGGCAGAGACCAGACCCGACTGGGTACCGAAGACGGTGACGTGTCCGTCATTGAAGCTGCAGAGCTGAAGGCCACAGCCGTACCAGGCGGTTTGGCTTTCGACCCACAAGCCGCGCGTGGACGGGTCGGAGACGCCATCGGCGGTGGGGATGGGACGAATGGAGAACTGGCCGGCCGCGGCGGTGAGGAGCATGAGGCCGTTGTTGGTGGCGATGAAGGTGCGGCCCAAGGAGTCAGAGCGGATGCCTCCAGCCCACGAGACAGATTTGGCGCCAGGGAGGGGGATAGGCTCGAAGCGGTTGCCAGCGAGGCGGAAGAGGCCGATGTTGCCGCCGACGAGGAGTGTGCCGTCGGGGGCTTCGCCAAAGGCGACACCGGAGGACGTTGGCAATCCCTCATTTTTCTCGTAGCTGAGGAAGCGTTCCCCGTCGTAGCGGAAGACGCCATTCTCCGTGCTGATCCAAAGGTAACCCTGACGGTCCTGGTAGATATTGCGGACAGCGAGGTTGGTAAGGCCCTGGTTGGCTCCGAGATACTCGAAGCGATACTCCTGGGCGGGGAGCAACGCGGGGCAGAGGAGTGCCGCGAAACAGGGCAGTGCCGCAAGACAAAGGAATATTCGGCGCCGGAGGCTGCGGGCAGAGCTCATCCTTATGAATTTCGGCTGATTTTGGATCGGCTTGAGGGGACGCGGTGCGCCCGGCCTCCAAAGCGCGAGGGTTCTTGAGACCAACTTCGCCAGGCTTGGGTACCACCCTTTGGCAGCTGCCAGCGCCAGCCGACAGGCGGATGAAGCAATCAGGCGACCCTGATGTCGAAGCTTCATTTCGTGGCATTTTGGCCGTTTGTTTCGTTGCGGTGAGGCGTTTTCTCCCTGGTTTACGCAGTCCGGTCAAGAAGCAAAAGCGGATTCCCCGATACCCAGTCCACCGGCGGTAAACGGCATGTGGGTGCACCCAGAATTAGAGGACCTATTCCTCTGGAGCGTTGAAATGAAAAATGCCATACGGATTTTGACGACAATCGCGGTTTCGCTGCTCGGGCTTAGCGCATACACGGCGGCTGCGCAGGAAAGTTTGCTGTTTAGCTTCCCAAGCGGATCAGCCGGACCAAATGCGAGCGGACCCGGCGCGAGCCTGATCTCAGACGCCCAAGGCAACCTGTACGGAACGACCGAGTTAGGTGGCACGCGTGGCGAGGGAACGGCCTTCGAGTTGTCGCCCGCGGTGGGCGGCGGATGGACGGAGAAGGTACTCTATAGCTTCGGACAGTGCCCCACAGAGCCCTGCTCAGGGATCAGCGAACCCGAGGGCAGCCTGATCTTCGACGGCTCCGGCAATTTGTACGGCACGACCGAATCAGGTGGCCCCGGAGGCGAGTTTGGGGGCAAGGGAGCGGTCTTCGAGTTGTCGCCCGGGGCGGGCGGGGTCTGGACGGAGACGACTTTGTACGAGTTCGGCGCAGCCGCTGGGGACGGAAGCAACCCAGTCGCCGCCTTGATCTTCGATGGGGAGGGCAATCTCTACGGCACGACCCAAGAAGGTGGCGCGAATGGCAAAGGCGCAGTCTTCGAGCTGTCACCCGGCGCCGGCGGGGTCTGGACGGAGAAGGTGTTGTATAGCTTCGGCGGCCCCGCCGCTACTCCTCCGGACGGCCAGGATCCCACCGGCAACCTGATATTCGACGGTCAGGGCAACATTTACGGCACAACTTTCACGGGCGGCAAGAACGATACCACTGGGGAGGGTGGGACGGTGTTCGAGATGTCACCGGGCGCAGGCGGGGTTTGGACGGAGAAGGTCTTGTATAACTTCGGGAACGCTCAATCCCCGGACGGGTTCCAGCCGACCGCCGCTTTGATCTTCGACAACGTGGGCAATCTCTACGGCACGACGCGGGGAGGGGGCAGCCCTCTCGACGGAACGGTGTTCGAGTTGTCGCCCGGCGCAGGCGGGGTCTGGACGGAGACTTTGTTGCATAGTTTCACCGGCGCACCATCGGATGGCGCCTCCCCCTATTGCACCCTGTTCTTCGACGCCCAGGGCAATCTCTACGGCACGACCAAATATGGCGGACCCAACAACTTCGCCGGCACCATCGATTCCGATTACAACGGTTCGGGGACGGTATTCGAGGTGACCCCCAGCGGAGTCGCCTCGCCGGAGAGTATTCTGTACAGCTTTGGCGGCACGGGCACTGACGCGACTGTCCCCGGGGCCAGCCTGATCCCCGATGCCGCCGGCAATCTCTACAGCACGAGCATATCTGGCGGCACTACTGGGGGTGCGGACGTGATTGGGGACGGAACGGTCTTCGAGATCGGGGCGGCAGGGCTGCCAGCCTTCTCGCCCGTCGGAGGCAACTATGGCGGGACGCAGAGCGTAACCATCACCTCTGCAACAGCGGGCGCAAAGATCTACTACACCACAAACGGAACCACGCCGACCACCTCGTCCACAGAGTACTCGGGGCCAATCGAGGTGTCGGATGCGGAGACCATCAAGGCCTTTGCGACAATCGCAGGCTCTCCCAACAGTGCGGTTGCCTCGGCCGCATACACGTTTGAATCGCAAACAGCAGCCACACCGGTAATCTCTCCGACGGCGGGTAACTACTCTTCAACTCAGAGCGTGACGATCACGGACAGCACCGCTGGGGCGACCATCTACTACACCACAAACGGGACCACCCCGACCGCCTCATCAACCAAATACACTGGCGCGATCAGCGTTTCGGCTACAGAGACGATTGAGGCCATCGCTGTGGCCAACGGCTTCTCCAACAGCGCGGTAGCTTCGGCCACGTACACCATCAATCTGCCTGCAGCCGCCACACCCATCTTTTCCCCGGCTGTTGGCATCTACACCTCAGCCCAGAGTGTGACGCTCACGGATAGCACCGCCGGAGCGGCCATCTACTACACAACCAATGGGACAACGCCAAGCGCTTCGTCCACCTTGTACACCGGCCCGATCACCGTCTCTGCTACGGAGACGATCGAAGCTATCGCCATAGCCAGCGGCTTTTCCAACAGCGCCGTGGCTACTGGGACCTATACCATCAATCTCCCAGCGGCAACGCCGGTGATCTCACCCGCGGCGGGCAACTACTCCTCGACGCAGAGCGTGACGATTACGGACGCAACTGCCGGGGCGACCATTTATTACACGATCAATGGAACAACGCCCACCGCTTCATCTACCAAGTACACCGGCGCGATCTCTGTTTCAACGACGGAGACCATTGAAGCCATCGCCGTGGCAAGCGGCTTCTCCAACAGCGCGGTTGCTTCGGCTGCCTACACCATCAATCTGGCTGCGGCGGCTACGCCGGTCATCTCACCCGTGGCAGGCACCTACTCCTCGGCGCAGAGCGTGACGATCACGGACAGCACTGCCGGCGCAACCATCTACTACACCACCAACGGGACTACGCCAACCGCGTCGTCCAGCGTATACAGCGGTGCAATCACCGTCTCTGCTACGGAGACGATCGAAGCCATAGCCATAGCCAGCGGCTTCTCCAACAGCGCAGTAGCAACGGCTGCCTACACGATCAACCTGGCCGCGGCAGCTACGCCGGTTATTTCGCCCACCGCCGGCACCTTCACCTCAACACAAAGCGTGACCATCACGGATGCGACCGCCGGGGCGACCATTTACTACACCACGAACGGGACCACGCCGACTGCGTCGTCGACTGTGTACAGCGGCGCAATCACCGTCACGGCTACGGAGACGATCGAAGCGATCGCGGTGGCCAGCGGATTCTCTGCCAGCGCAGTGGCCACCGCGGACTACGTTATCGTGGTTACCCCGCCCGGCTACACGCTGAGCGCTAACCCGTCGTCCCTCACTATCAAGAGCGGCTCGACGGGAAGCACGGTTATTACGGTCACGCCAACAGGTGGGTTCACAGGGACGGTGAACTTCTCCTGTGGAACGTTGCCGACCGACGTCACCTGCAACTTCTCACCCGCCAGCCTGACCGTCGCTTCCGGCGGTGCCGCGCCAACTACCACGCTCACCGTCGGCACCACCGGAACGTCGATGGCTTCTCTCCGCGATGGGCCCGGTGGAAACCTCATTCCCGAGATATTTGTGGCGATGATCCTGTTGCCTCTCGGCTTCACGCGCAGGATCCTTCGAGTCAGGAAGGCCGGAGGTCCATGGCTCATGAGCCTGCTGCTGCTGGCAACAGCAAGCCTTGCTGCCGCAGGCATGGTCGGGCTCGCCGGGTGCGCGAAGGGCAAGAAATCGACGCCGGCAGGCACCTACTCCATACCCATCGATGTAACCAGTGGCGGAACAACAGTCCCGCTGGATCTTTCGATCACGGTTGATTAGCAAGCCGATAGAAAAAACTGAGCAGGGGTTCTGACCAGTGGCGTGGTCCGGACCCCTGTTTCGCTTTTGGGTGAAAAGGCGGTTTCCAGGTTTTCGGCGGGACGGCCCGACGGCTTCTGCAATATCGAAGACCTAAGCACGGCGCGACCTCAGCCATTCGTCCAGCTCGGCGGTCAAGGACAAACCGGGTTGTGCCCAGCGTGCGAAGGGTTTTGAGTGCAACCTGGCAAGTTCGAATCCGAGCATTTGGTAACTACCAGCGCCAGCCAACCTGCGGGGAAAGCAATCGGGAGACCTTGATGTCGAAACTTCATTTCATGGCATTTTGGCCGTTTACCGAGTTGATGTGATCCGTTTTCTCCCTGGTTTGCACAAGCTGGGCAAGATGTAAAATCGGAAAAGCCGATTCTCCGTCCAATCGCATTAAACTACGGCTCCCCAGAGGGCTCGCTGATACCCGTACTAAATAAGGACAGAATGCAAGCGAAGAATCCAGCTTTGAATCAGGAACCGATATCTATCCAATCGGCACATGTTGAGAAAACCTTGCTTTGGAGGAAGCTGCGCCTGCTGCCTGTGTTCGCCGGTCTGGCATGCCTGCTGATCATGATTGCAATGCCCCGCACGGCGTGGGGCCAGGCCGGAGAGTGGATCTGGGTGGGTGGGCCTCAGACGCCTTCCGCTGACGGGGTCTATGGCCAACTGGGGCAGGCAAGCCCCACCAATTTGCCCGGCGCGCGCCAGTCGGCCCCGGTGTGGAGAGACTCGAGCGGGAATCTCTGGCTCTTTGGCGGATACGGGTATGATTCCTCGCACGTCGGCGGAGGCGCCGGCGACCTGAACGACCTGTGGATGTACAACATTGCGACCAACGAGTGGACATGGATGGGCGGAAGCAGCTCGTTTCCCTCGGCTGGGTCGGGTTCTTGCCAGGCCGGCGTCTTTGGCACACCGGGCGTGGCAGCTCAGGGGAACACTCCGGGGGGCAACTTCGGCGGCCAGGCATGGACAGACAAGAACGGCAACTTCTGGCTATTCGGCGGGAGCCAATGCGACTCCGCAGGAACCGCAGGAGGCCTGAACGACCTTTGGATGTACAACCCAATCTCGAACGAGTGGACCTGGGTGGCAGGTCAGGATGTCATTTCGGCTGTGAATCAATGCCTGGGCATCTATGGAACCCTGGGAGAAGCGAGTGCGAGCAACACGCCCGGTAATCGTATTCAAGGGGCAACCTGGACGGATTTATCGGGCAAGTTTTGGCTGTTCGGTGGCGTGGGACCCGACTCCGCGACTACGGCGCCTCTCCCGCTGAACGACCTTTGGATGTATGACCCTGTAAGCAAGGAGTGGACCTGGTTGGGAGGCCCCAACACGGTCGCCATCACAGGTTTGCTCGCTGGCAATCCGGGCGTCTATGCGGCGCAGGGTAGCCTGAACCCAGATAACCAGCCTGGCTCCCGGGCTCAAGCAACGACCTGGACGGACTCGAGCGGGAATCTCTGGATGTTCGGAGGCTTTGGAAACGACTCGACCAGTGAAGGCAACCTGTCCCTCAACGATCTCTGGATGTACAGCATATCGTTTGGTGAGTGGAACTGGGTCGGAGGGCCGTCGACGGTTACACAAGGGTTCGGCATGCCAGGAGTGTATGGGACCCAAGGCTCGCCGGCGTCAAGCAACTGGCCGGGCGGGCGAACTGGGGCGAGCGCCTGGGTGGACGGCGAAGGCAATTTCTGGCTCTTTGGCGGCAACGGGTATGACAACGACGGCGAATTCGGTGTCCTTAACGATTTGTGGATGTACAACCCGTCCACCGGTGAGTGGACTTGGGTGGCGGGCAGCTACAACCCCAACTCCATGGGCGTGTTTGGCACAGAGGGTACGGCCAGTGCCGCGAATATTCCGCCGCCGCGCGCAGGCGCTATGGAGTGGACAGACATAGAGGGCAACTTCTGGCTATTTGCGGGTCTCAGCAACTTAGACGTCGTAAACGATCTCTGGCGTTTCAGTGCGCCGGGAGCGGTGACCGGGACAGCAGCAACGCCGACGTTCAGCGAACCGGGCGGCACCTACAGCGCGCCGCAGTCAGTGAGCATCAGCGACACGACGCCAAACGCGACGATCTTCTACACGACGAACGGGACTATGCCGACAACATCGTCGAGCGAATACAGCAGCGCGATCTCCGTCTCGTCGACGGAGACGATTGAAGCAATCGCCGTGGCCAGCGGCTTCTCGAACAGCGCCGTGGCCTCGGCCACTTATACCATCCCGACGCCGACGGCAGCTACGCCGATCATCTCACCTGCGGAAGGGACCTACTCATCAGCCTTGAGTGTGACGATTACAGACAGCACCCCAGGGGCAACTGTTTACTACACCACCGATGGGACTACGCCGACCGCTTCGTCCACTCCGTACACCGCTGCAATCACCGTCCCGGCGACGGAGACCATCGAGGCCATCGCCATAGCTCCCGGCTTTACCAACAGCATAGTGTCTACGGCGACCTACACTCTCAACCTGACGGCGGCTACGCCGGTGATCTCACCCGCGGCAGGCACATTCTCCTCAATCCAAAGCGTGAGAATCACCGATGCGACCCCCGGCGCAACCATCTATTACACGACCAACGGGACTATGCCAACCGCATCGTCGACTGTATACACGGGCGCAATCTCCGTTTCGGCGACGGAGACCATCGAAGCGATCGCTATTGCTAGCGGATTCTCGAACAGCGCAGTGGCAACGGCTGCTTACACCATCAATCTGGCTGCGTCGGCTACGCCGGTCATTTCGCCTGCGGCGGGCACGTACTCCTCAGCGCAGAGCGTGACGATTACGGACAGCACAACCGGGGCGACCATTTACTACACGACCAACGGGACTATGCCAACCGCATCGTCGACTGTATACACGGGCGCAATCTCCGTTTCGGCGACGGAGACCATCGAAGCGATCGCTATTGCTAGCGGATTCTCGAACAGCGCAGTGGCAACGGCTGCTTACACCATCAATCTGGCTGCGTCGGCTACGCCGGTCATTTCGCCTGCGGCGGGCACGTACTCCTCAGCGCAGAGCGTGACGATTACGGACAGCACAACCGGGGCGACCATTTACTACACGACCAACGGGACTATGCCAACCGCATCGTCGACTGTATACACGGGCGCAATCTCCGTTTCGGCGACGGAGACCATCGAAGCGATCGCTATTGCTAGCGGATTCTCGAACAGCGCAGTGG
>CAYWSR010000036.1:25079-28063 GCA_964460385.1 uncultured Occallatibacter sp.
CCGCCGGGGCAACGATCTACTACACGACCAACGGAACCACGCCGACCGCATCGTCGACTGTATACACGGGCGCAATCTCCGTTTCGGCAACGGAGACCATCGAAGCGATCGCTATTGCTAGCGGATTCTCGAACAGCGCAGTGGCTTCGGCGGCCTACACAATCAATCTGGCTGCGGCGGCTACGCCGGTCATTTCGCCCGCTGCAGGCAGCTACTCCTCAGCGCAGAGCGTAACCATCACTGACGCTACCGCCGGGGCAACGATCTACTACACGACCAACGGAACCACGCCGACCGCATCGTCTGCCGTGTATAGCGGGGCGATCTCCGTTTCTACAACAGAGACGATTGAGGCTATAGCTGTGGCATCGGGATTCTCAAGTAGCGCCGTTGCAACAGCGGACTATGTTGTTCCATTGCCCCCGCCCAGCTTCACACTCACTGCCTCGCCCTCGCCTCTCGTCATTCAAACCGGCTCGTCGGGAACAACGGTAATCACGGTAACGCCAACAGGCGGGTTCACAGGCACATTGAGCTTCACCTGCGGAACGCTGCCGACCGACGCCACCTGCAGCTTCGCGCCAAGCAGCTTGACGGTGCCTTCAAATGCGCCGTTGACGACCACGCTGACAGTCGGCACCACCGGTACAGCAGCTGCCGCTCTCCGCGGCGGCCCTGGTGGAAACTACCTTCCCGAGATTGTTGTGGCGATGATCCTGTTGCCTCTGGGCTTAACGCGCCGCATCCTTCGCTCGAGGAAGGCAGGAGGTCCTTGGCTCATGAGCCTCCTGGTGCTAGCGACGGCAAGCCTTGCCGCCGCAGGCGTGCTCGGGCTAGCCGGTTGCGGCGGGAGCAGCAAAGTATCAACGCCTCCTGGCAGCTACACCATACTTATTAATGTAACCAGTGGGGGAACGACCGTCCCGTTGAACCTTCCGATCACTGTTCAGTAACAACCGATACAAGCAGACGTAAGCAGGCAGGGTTTCTGACCGGTGACACAGTCCTGGCCCCTGCCGACGGATATCCGCGTTCGGCTGGGGACTGAGTGGATTGACGAGGTGGGGAGTGGGGGATAGGCTGAGGGGATGGAATTCAAGGCAAGCGACCTGGAACAGGAGCCGATTGATTTCGATGTCGCGCTGGTGCCGGGAGCGGTGGATCTAGGGGAAGAGGCCGAGCAAGCGGGGTTGCTGGCGGCGTCGGGCCGGGCCGAGGTGCTGCACGAGCACCGTGGACCGAAAGAGATTGTGGCCGACATCCGGCTTAAGGGACGGTTTGGCGGCCGGTTTGAGGTCAAGTGCGCCCGGTGCGTGGAGCCGGTGGAGGTGCCGCTCGAAGCGGAGTATGACCTGATCTTTCGGCCGGCGGAGGTGGATGCAGTTTCGGGGGAGCGGTCGATTACCGCGCCTGAGACCGAAATCGGTTATTATGAAGGAGACAGTCTGTTGCTTGAAGACGTCTTGCGGGAGCAGGTGCTTTTGTCACTGCCGGTGCGGACGCTGTGCAAGCCTGATTGCAAAGGGCTTTGCCCGCACTGCGGGGAGAATCGCAACCAGAAAGAGTGCACCTGTGCGGAGAGGGAAACGGATCCGCGATGGGGAGCGCTGGGCGATCTCCGCGGACGGATGAAGCAGTAACCAAGTCCGGCAGGGAAGGCGAGGCCGAGTCCGGCTGGAAGACCCCGGAGAAGGAATGGGGTCGGAAAGCCAGAAGCAGGGCGAGAGCCCGGACCAAACCAAGAGAATGAAGGAGTTCCGACCTTAGCCCTAGAGGCCGCAGAGGCCTTGTGCGGCGCGCTGACGGGCGGGGCGGAACGCGAAAGGAAGAGTACCATGCCTAATCCGAAACGGCGCCACTCGACGCGCCGCACCGCAAACCGCAGGGCGCACGATTTTCTGACGGCGACGGGAGTCTCCGAGTGCCCGAACTGCCACGAGAAGAAGCTTCCTCACCAGGCCTGCCGGAAGTGCGGCGTGTACAAGAGCCGTCAGGTGCTGGACGTGAAGGAAGCGGCGAAATAATAGTTGCGGCCGGGCAAACCTGGGTGTCAGTCTTGCGAGTGGGCAGTCCTTGGATTTGAGGGGCCGGGCTCACGCTCCATGGAGCCTGGTTGCCGGGCGGCGCGAGCCGCTGGGCGAGGGCGGGAGTGAGAAGCAGGGTCCATGATGATCGACATTGCGCTTGACGCGGTAGGTTCCGATAAAGCTCCAGAGCCGGAGATACGGGGCGCGATCCTCGCCTGCCGTGCTCTGCCTGTTCGGGTCCATCTGATTGGGCCGGAGGCGGAGCTGCGCGATCTTCTGGACGAACACCTAGAGAACGAGGATCTGCCGATTGTGATCCACCATGCGTCGGAGCGGATCGGCATGGAGGAGAAGGCGGCGCACGCGGTGAGGAGCAAGAAGGACAGCTCGATGCGCGTGGGCCTGAAGCTTGTGCGCGAGGGCACGGTCGCGGGGTTTGTGACGGCAGGGAACACGGGCGCGGCGATGGCCACGGCCAAGATGGTGCTGGGGGCGCTGCCGGGCGTGGACCGGCCGGCGCTGGCGACGCCGATGCCGAGTTCGACGGGGAATCCGTGCGTGCTGCTGGATGTGGGCGCGAATGTGGACTGCAAGCCGCATAACCTGGCGCAATTTGCGGTGATGGGCGAGATCTACGCGCGGACAGTATTGAAGATCACCGAGCCGCGGGTGGGGCTGCTGTCGATCGGCGAAGAAGAAACCAAGGGCAACGACCTGACGCGGGAGGCGTTTCCGCTACTGAAGGCGCTGCCGCTCAAGTTTATTGGCAACGTGGAAGGGCGCGACATCTTCAGCGGGCTTTCGGACGTAATTGTCTGCGACGGTTTTGTGGGCAACGTGGCGCTGAAGACCAGCGAGGGCGTGGGCCGGTTTGTGCGCGATGTGCTGCGCGAATCGCTCACCCGCACCGTCACCGCACAGGTGGGAGCGCTGCTGTCACGCAAGGACTTCAATGAA
>CAYWSR010000037.1:0-19049 GCA_964460385.1 uncultured Occallatibacter sp.
TTCCACGGCAAATATCTCGAGATACGGGCGTACTTCATGTACAACATGGAGCCCGAACGCTGAGGCGGCGGGGCGACTCGTCCTACACTTTTTCGTGTGGATTGAGAATGGAGGTTTCGATGCGAATCCCGGTGATCCTTCTTTCGTTCGTGCTCTTGTCGACGACGTTGATTTCCCAAGCACAGACTGCGCCAGCTGAAGCATCCAAGCAAGAGTCCGCGCCAGCCAGGACCGATGCAGTCAAGAATAAGACTCCGCCGGGCGGGGTTGAAATTCTCTCCGATACGCAGGGCGTCGACTTCAAGCCGTGGGTCAAGCGTTGGCATCAGGTGACGGAGAATACCTGGAACCCGCTCATTCCCGATGAGGTGAAACCTCCTAAGCTGGCCAAGGGGATGGTTGCGATTCGGTTCAAGGTCCTGCCCAATGGACGATTGAAAGATCCCAGCATGGTGCTGGAAGGCCGCTCGGGCGACACTGCCCTGGACAAAGCCGCGTGGGGTGCATTGACCGGTTCGAATTACCCTCCACTTCCGACCGAATTCACGGGCCCGTTTCTCGAATTGCGCGCGTACTTCCTTTACAACATGGAGCCGGGGCACTGAGGCGGATCCGTTTGGGGCTGAGATAAGGGACTGAATCTTGTCGTTTGCTCCCAGACTGAATGGGCTGGAGTTACGGCTTCGATTCCGTTGCGCTCATAAACTCCGCAAGGTAGTCCTTCCAGACTGCGGCGACTGTGTGCGTTCCATGGCCGCGGGTCTGGTCGGTGATGGGCAGAAGAATGAAGCGCGCATTGGGCATGTGAGTGACCATCTTCTCGGCAATTCCCAACTCCGGCGGGTTGATGTAGTCGTCTGCGGAGTTGATCCAAAGCACCGGCACGGTAATGCGGTCGAGATGCGGGCTGGGGTCGTAGTTACGGCTGGCGTTGGTGTAGAAGATCAGATCGTTGGCGTCGGTGGAGGCCATAACGCGCTTGAGATAGCTGTCGACGTACTGCTCGGCCGCGTCGCGCGTGGGCGCCTGCTTTTGCATCTGCAGCGGACTGGAGCCCATGATCAGCAGCAGTTCGTTCGCGGTGCGCAAACCCTGGATTGGTTCGGACTTGTACTCACCCTCCATCCATGCGGGGTCCTGCTTGATGGCTTGGATAGCCATAGATCGCATCATGCGGTTGCGGCCCGCAATCTGGACGGGCAGACACGCAAACGGGGCCAGCGTTTCGGCAAAGCCTGGATAAGTCTCGCCCCAGACGAATGACTGCATGCAGCCCATCGAAGTGCCCAGGATGAGCCGAAGGTGGTCGATCTTCATCTCGTCGAGCATCATCCGCTGGCTGCGCACCATGTCGTCGTAGTCGTAGGCAGGAAAGTGAGCGTGCAGGCCGTCGGACGGCTTGGAGCTTTGGCCGTGTCCGATGTCGTCGGGCAGGATGAGAAAGTACTTCTGGATGTCGAGCGGCGCGCCCGGGCCGAAAAGGACTTTGGAGAAGAGCGGATTCATCAGAGAATGGGCGTTGCCGCCTGTGCCATGCAGCAGGAGGATGGCGTTGTCGACGCGGCCGGCGGCGTTGCGATGCAGCGTGCCCAGGGTGAGGTAGTGCAGCTTGAGCTCGGGCAGTGTCTCGCCCGTGCCGAAGCGGAAGTTGGGAAGAACGATGGTCCCGTCGACCGTTGGCCACGATACGGCCGGCACAGGCGCGGTCGCGGGTGAGGATGCGGCGGGCATGGACATGGTCTGGCATGAGCCGACGACCGCCGCCCAGAAAACCGTCGAAGCTGCGAAACCATGTGTTGCGCGCCGATCCATAACAACCTCCCGGGCAAAGATTAAATATCGCAGATTCTCACGCCGTTCCCAAAGGTGGCGATACGCGCTAGAATCTTGGTGTCGATCATGTTTAGCCGATCCGCAGTGCGAATTTCCTCGACGCCGGTGCTGAAGCGGTTTCGGCACGGCCGGCCCGATCGTGGACGGCGCCCCTCCCGCTGAGTAATCTGCTCCCTTCGATTTGCGGTTTCCGCAAAGTCTCACAGCCGAGACTCGGAGACCAGCGCCCGAAATGAGATTTAGAGATCAATCCGCTCATTCCGCGGATGGAAAGGTTATTTCCAATGAACAGTTTCGATAGCAAGGCTACTCTGAACTCCGGAAGCCGTTCCTACACAATCTTCCGGCTTTCCACGCTGGAGGCGCGCGGTTTCAACCTGCATCGCCTCCCGTTCAGCCTGAGAATCCTGCTCGAAAACCTGCTTCGCCGTGAAGACGGCGTCAACGTTACGGCCGCGGACATCGAGTTTCTGGCGAATTGGGACGCGAAGGCAGAGCCAAGCCGTGAGATTGCCTACATGCCGGCGCGCGTCCTCATGCAGGACTTCACGGGCGTACCGGCGATCGTGGACCTTGCCGCGATGCGCGATGCCATCAAGACGCTTGGCGGCGATCCCGAGCGTGTAAACCCGCTTGTGCCAGCCGAGCTCGTGATCGATCACTCCGTCCAGGTGGATGAATTCGGAACCGCGGGTTCGTTTGATGCCAATACGCTGCTTGAGTTCCAGCGCAATCGCGAGCGCTATGCCTTTCTGAAGTGGGGCCAGACGGCGTTTCGCAACTTTTCCGCGGTGCCGCCGGGAATGGGCATCTGCCACCAGGTGAATTTGGAGTATCTGGCCCGCGTCGTATTCACCTCGAAGAAGGACGGCGAGCTGGTTGCGTATCCTGACACGCTCGTCGGAACCGACTCGCACACCACGATGATCAATGGTCTCGGCGTGCTTGGCTGGGGCGTCGGCGGCATCGAGGCGGAGGCGGCCATGCTCGGTCAGGCGGTTTCTATGCTTATTCCGCAAGTCGTGGGATACAAGCTGACTGGAAAACTCCGCGAGGGCGCTACGGCGACCGATCTGGTTCTCACTGTTACGCAGGCATTGCGCAAGCTTGGCGTCGTCGGCAAATTTGTCGAGTTCTATGGACCCGGCATCGCGGAGCTGCCGCTCGCGGATCGCGCCACCATCAGCAACATGGCGCCAGAGTATGGCGCAACCTGCGGTATCTTCCCGGTGGATGCCGAGACGCTGCGCTATCTCCGGCTCACCGGCCGCAGCGAAGAGCAGATCGCGCTCGTCGAAGCCTACTTCAAGGAGCAAGGCATGTTCCACACGTCTGCGTCACCGAATGCGGAGTACACGCAGACGCTGGAGCTCGACCTGGGCGCGGTGGAACCAAGCGTTGCAGGTCCAAAGCGCCCGCAGGACCGTGTTCTGCTGAAGGATGCGGCAGCCAGCTTCGAACAGCAATTGCCCTCATTGCTTTCTCCTTCGGCCAAGCCACTTGGGACGCGCACAGCGGCTTCCTGGCAGCGTGGATCGGTGACGGATTCAGCTGTGGCGGAGAAGGTTCCGGTGCACCTGACCACCACCGTGAAGGAGCGTTTTGGCGTCGATCCGGACACCTACCTCGATCACGGTTCGGTTGTGATTGCGGCCATCACCAGTTGCACAAATACCTCGAATCCGTCGGTCATGATTGCGGCAGGCATCCTGGCCAAGAAGGCGGTCGAGAAGGGGCTTACCGTGCCGCCGTGGGTAAAGACCTCGCTTGCGCCGGGATCGCGCGTGGTGACGGACTACTACCAGAAGGCCGGGCTGCTGCCGTATCTCGAAAAGCTGCGCTTTAACGTGGTGGGCTACGGCTGCACCACATGTATCGGCAACTCTGGACCGCTGCCGACAGACGTCTCAAAGAGCATCGATGAGCACGGGTTGGTGGCCGTGAGCGTGCTCAGCGGCAACCGCAACTTTGAGGGCCGCGTGAATGTGGATGTGCGGGCCAACTATTTGATGAGTCCGCCGCTGGTGGTTGCCTATGCGCTAGCCGGCAGGATTGGACACAACTTCGACGCGGACCCGCTGGGCACTGACCAGGCCGGGCAGCCGGTCTACCTCAAAGACATTTGGCCGACGCAGCAGGAGGTGGCCGACGCGATTGCGCTGGGTGTGAGCAGCGAAGGTTTTCGCAAAGAATATGCAACGGTGAGCGCGGGCGACGCCAACTGGCAGGGCCTCAGCTTCCCCACCGGGGACGTCTACAAGTGGGAGCCGGACTCCACCTATATCCGCAAGGCGCCCTACTTCGAAGGGATCACTAAAGATCCTGCGCCGGTGAAGGATATTCTTGGTGCGCGCGTGCTCGCAGTGCTTGGCGATTCCGTGACCACCGACCACATCTCTCCCGCGGGCAACATCAAAGCAAACGGTCCAGCGGGAAAGTATCTTTCGGAGCACGGGGTCAAGCCTGCAGATTTCAACTCATATGGTTCGCGGCGCGGCAATCACGATGTGATGGTTCGCGGCACATTTGCCAATGTGCGGCTGCGCAACAAGCTGGCGCCGGGCACCGAGGGCGGCGTAACGCGGCTGCTCCCCGAGGGCGAGCCGATGTCGATCTTCGACGCCAGCGTGAAGTATGCTGAGCGCGGCGTTCCGCTGGTGATTCTGGCCGGCAAGGAGTACGGATCGGGCTCATCGCGCGATTGGGCGGCCAAGGGGCCAAACCTGCTGGGTGTGCGAGCCGTCATAGCGGAGAGCTTTGAGCGCATTCACCGGTCAAACCTGGTGGGAATGGGAATTCTGCCGTTGCAGTTCAAGGACGGCGAGAACGCCGAATCGCTTGGGCTCACCGGCGAAGAAGTCTTCGACTTCCCAGGGCTGAAGAGTTTGCTCGATGCGAAGCTGGCGCAGGGCCGCACGCTGCGCGTCCGCGCATCCGCCGCGGACGGGACGGTGAAGGAATTCGACACAAAGGTCCGCATCGACACGCCCCAGGAGATCGAGTACTACGAGCACGGAGGAATCCTGCAGTACGTCCTTCGGCAACTCGCCGCGAAGTAGCGAATGCGCGCTCATCGTAAAGACAAAAAATGCAAAGGCTCCGAACCCTGAAGGGAACGGAGCCTTTCTCCTTTAACTCGCTCCTGAACTACCTGGGCTTCACCGGCGCTTTCTCATGCTTCGTCGGCGCGTGCTTCACCTTCGAGGTTCCAGGCGCGGCCGCCTGCTCTTCTTCGTGTGTGGTAAAGAAGCGTACGCCCTCCAGGCTGTGTTCTCCCATCACGTGCAGGCGAAGGAAGTTTGTCGATCCGGACTTGGTCCGCGTGCCGGCCACGATGGCGATCACCTCGCGGGGTCTCACGTATCCGCCCTGTTCGAGAAGGCTCTCCGCGCAATCGACCAGGGCTTCAGTCGAGTTGACCTTGGGACAACGTATCGGCGTCGTACCCCACAGCAGGTTGATGCGATTGATGGTGACTTCAACCGGGCTGAGGGCAAAGATCGGCGTGGAAGGGTGATACTTCGACAATTGCCGCGCAGTCACTCCCGACTCGGTGAACAGCGCAATGCCGCGCAGATCGAGGTCATCGGCTGCGTGCGCCGTGGCTTCGCAAATCGTCTCGGCGATAGAGAGGTGGCTCCTGCGCTCACGGGGCTCGTAGTATGCCTGCTCCTTGATGTGCCGCTCGGCGTCCGCGACGATGCGAGCCATCATGGCGACAGTTTCCACCGGGTATTTGCCGACTGCCGACTCGCCGGAGAGCATCACGGCGTCGGTGCCATCGTAGACCGCGTTGGCGACGTCGGAAACCTCGGCGCGTGTCGGGCGCGGATTCTCGATCATCGACTCCAGCATCTGCGTTGCGGTGATGACGGGTTTGCGGAATTCGGCGGCACGGCGGATGATGTGCTTCTGGATCGCAGGGACCTTCTCCGGAGGAACCTCCACGCCAAGATCGCCGCGCGCAACCATAATGCCGTCAGCGACAGTGAGGATTGCGTCGAGGTGCTCGATGGCCTGCGGCTTTTCGAGTTTTGCGATGATCCAGGTATCCCCGCCGTAGGCAGAGACGCGGTTGCGAACCAGCCGCACATCTTCCGCGGTTCGGACGAAGGAGACTGCAATTGCATCGACGCCGTTCTTGAGCGCAAATTCCAGATCCTGGGAGTCCTTATCGGTTAACGATGGCACTCGAACAGGAATGCCGGGCAGGTTAATTCCCTTGTTTTCTCCCAGCATGCCGCCATTCACGACCTCGCAAACCACATCGTCGCCGACCACCTCGTGAACGCGCAGTTCGATCAGTCCGTCGGAGAGCAGAATCCGCGACCCCTGTTCCACGTTTTCCGCGAGCGTCTTGAAGGTAGTCCCAACCAGCGAGGCGGTTCCGGGCACATCGCGAGGCGTAATGGTCATGCGGCTGCCCGCCTTGAGCAGGACCTGCTGATGATCCTTCAGCTTGGAAGTGCGGATCTTGGGCCCCTGCAGATCACCCAGAATACACAGAGGCTTGTGCTCTTCGCGGCTCACCTTCCGAATCATTTGAATCAATGCCAGCTTCTCTTCGTGCGTTCCGTGAGAGAAGTTGAGGCGGGCCACATCAACGCCGGCGCGGACCAGATCGCGAAAGACGGGTTCCGTATTCGATGCCGGCCCCAGCGTTGCAACAATCTTTGCGCGGCGTTGGGACGGTGAATCGGTCAGGCTGAGCTCAAAGGCCATTCAAGGAGACTCCAATAGATTGGGGCTGGTTGTCAGGAAGAACAAAATCAAGAGGGGTCCGTTTCATTGTACATTGGGGTCCGATCAGACTTCCTTTGCAACCTTGTGAATTGCCGCAAGGTCAATGGGCAGTGCGGGATGCTACCGGCCAGTGGCTTCCTGATCGGATTGGGCGGAGGCAAAGAGCCTCGCTCGGCGGTCCCGGAAAAGTGCTCCATTGAACTCGGCGCCGACCAGGACGCTGAAGGCTGTAATGTACAGCCAGACCAGGGTCGCAATCCCGGCGCCAAATGAACCGTAGAACATCGAATAGTCTGCAATGCGCGTGACGTACCACCCAAAAAGCAGCGTGGCTGGAAACCAAATTATCGTACTGCAGATGGAACCGGGAAGAACCCAGGACCAATGCTCTTTCCGGCGCGTTCCAAAGTGGTACAGAACGGTCAAAACGGCAATGCTCGTGATGAGAGCCAGGGACCATCGCACCAAACGCCAGAAGAGGATCACAATATGGCGCAACTCATGGTCGGCATTGGCAATCGTCCACACCTCGATCTGATGCCCAAAGACAACGACGAGGGTAGCTAACGAGAGAGGGACCAGGGCGATTGGAACAAGCAGAAGTGCGCGCATTCTGCGTCCCCAGAAGCTCCAATCCTCGCGAGGCAGCCGGTACGCCCTGCGGAACCCTTCCATGAACGAGAGCATCATGCCGAGACCAGCGAAAATACTCAGGCTCGAAGCGGAAAAGATGACCTGGCCGGAGTGGATGCGCCGATTCAGCACGTAGTCCTGAAGCATGTCCATCGAGTTTTCGGGAAGAATCTGCTCAAACGCGATGCGAATCTCTCCAACCATGCTGTTGCCCTCTGGTGCCTGAGCGAGCAAGGTTGTGATCACAAGGAGCGCCGGGAACAGCATCAGCATCCCGGAATAAGCCACCGCCTTGGCCGTGTTGATCACGTCATGAGCCAGGGCCTGACCTATCGCACTTCGGAACTTGGAAAGAATTCGCTTCATTGGGATCACTGGCAAGAGTAGAGCATTTGTGGGCGTTTGGGCCAGCTTGGAACTTGAAGGGAACGGAAGGCTTGCGTCAATTCCAGATCGCGAATGCCCGGACGACGAATGCCTGGACGAAAGATGCTCGGACCGCCGAGGGATGAACGAGGTATCATTTTCGAGCCATGACAACTCATTGCTTTCACAAATTGTATGGAACGCTCACGATTGGCCTTCTCGTCGCTGCATGCATTCTGACCAGCTCCGATGCTGTTTTCGCCCAGGCAAGGACAACTCCCAACCGGCAACTGGCCTCCCCTGAGTTGAACGCTCGGGTGGAAGCGCTGCTCAAGAAGATGACACTTGAGGAAAAGGTTGGGCAGCTTGTTCAGTATTCGGCGGGATATGCAACCGGCCCTGGGGCCTCAAACCTCCGCTACGACGAACTTGTTGCCAAAGGGCAGTTGGGCTCCATGCTGAATGTCGTGGGTGCGGAAGCCACAAATCACTACCAGCACATCGCAATGGAGAGGTCGCGGCTGCGCATCCCGATTCTGTTTGGTCAGGACGTGATCCATGGTCATCGGACTACCTTCCCGATTCCATTGGCAATCGCGGCAAGCTGGGATCCCGGGGCCGCTGAACTGGTGGCTCGCTACGGCGCCACGGAAGCGCGGGCGGACGGGATTCCCTGGGTGTTTTCGCCCATGGTCGACATTGCGCGCGATCCGCGGTGGGGACGGATCATCGAGTCCAGCGGGGAGGATCCCTATCTCGGGTCCGTGATGGCGCGCGCCTGGGTGAGGGGCTATCAGCAGGACGATCTCAAGAAACCTGACTCGGTGGCCGTGAGTGTGAAGCACTTTGCCGCTTACGGAGCCGCAATCGCCGGTCGAGACTACAACGCAGTGGAAATGGGCGAGCCCACACTGCGGCAGGTGTATCTGAAGCCGTATCAGGCGGCCGTGGAAGCGGGAGCCGCAACGCTGATGAGCTCCTTCAATTCCATCAACGGAGTTCCAGCCACCGCAAATCCTCTGATTCTGACGCAGATTCTCCGCAAGGAGTGGGGATTCGACGGATTTGTCGTGAGTGACTGGGGCGCGGTGAGCGAATTGGAGAATCACTCCATCGGCGACGGCCCAACTGTGGCCCGCAAGGCCCTCGAAGCCGGTGTGGACATGGACATGGAAGGCAACCTCTTCGGCACGGTGATTGCCGATCAGGTCAGGTCCGGGAAGATCCCCGAAGGTGTGGTCGATGAGGCGGTACGCCGCATCCTGCGCGTGAAGTTTGCGCTGGGTCTTTTCGACCATCCGTATGTGGAACAGGGCCCGGTATACGACGCAACCCCCGAGCGCCGGGCTGCGGCGCGGAAGGTGGCCGAAGAGACTTTTGTTCTGTTGAAAAACGATCCGGTGGAGGGTGTGGGAGTGCTTCTTCCCCTGGGCAAGAAGGCCACAAAGGTGGCTCTCATCGGCCCGATGGCGGATAACCAGAAGGAGATGCTGGGGGCGTGGGCCGTCACCGGCGACCCGAAGTTTGCGGTCACTTTAAAGACTGCCTTGAGTGAACGGCTCGGCGACAACCTCCTCTACGCACCCGGATGCGGACTGCTGGCGGGCGAAGACGCCAATGTCCTGAAGACGCTGAGTTTCAACGGTGCGGCAGCCCCGGCTGGAGGTCTTCCTGTTCCCGATGACGCAAAGACCATTGCGGAAGCTGTGCTGACTGCCAAGGCGGCAGATATTGCAATTCTGGCGCTGGGCGAGCCGACCGACTGGTTTGAGGGCGAGGCTGGCAGCCGGGTGCACCTCGGCTTTACCGGGAATCAGGAGAAACTTCTCGAGGCCATTGTGGCGACCGGCAAACCGGTGATCCTGGTGGTTCTGGCTGGCCGGCCGCTTGAACTGAAGTGGTCTGCGGGCCATGTGCCTGCGATCCTCCAGGCCTGGAGTCCGGGCGTGGAAGCGGGCCACGCCATCGCCGATGTGCTTTTTGGCGATGTGAACCCATCCGGCAAGCTTCCGGCCAGTTTCCCGCGCGCAGTGGGGCAGGAGCCTCTTTACTATGCCCAGTTGCCAACCGGAAGACCCGCGCATGGCGACCTGAGCCACATGCCTCGCAACGCCGACGAAAAGTTCATGTCGCGCTATGTTGACGAGCAGAACTCGGCGCTGTTCCCGTTTGGCTGGGGACTGAGCTATACGCGATTCAGCTACTCCAAGCCGACCGTCAGCCGAGCCGAAGTGCCGGTCCGGGAAGTGGTCGCCTCCGGGCCTAATTCCGTTGTAACTGTTGGCGTGAATGTGACGAACACAGGCAGCGTGGCTGGCACAGAGGTGGTCCAGCTCTATATTCGAAACACAGCGGCCAGCGTTGAGCAGCCGGTGAGGGAGCTCAAAGGGTTTGCGCGGGTGATCCTCGCACCCGGCGAAACAAAGCACGTAGAGTTTCCGCTCGGATTCAATGAGTTGAGCTTCTACAACATTCAAAGCAAGGAAACCGTCGAGCCAACGACCTACGACATCTGGGTTGGCGGCAGCTCCCTTGCGACGGCGAAAACAAGCCTGCAGGTTGTGGAGTAGGAGACATCGTCAGACTCGTCAGCCGAATCCCGCATTCACCGAATTCGCAATCGGTTTGATTCAGGGTTGCGTCCAATCGAATACCACAGGCTGGGAGAGCAAGTTTTGCGAACCGGTTGGCATAACGGTTCGTATCTTTGTAACGATCGGTCGACGCCGGGGCGGGGTGGGCAGGTACACTGACGGGAATCAGGAGAATTGCCATGCAAACGAGAATTCAGGGAACCACGATGCCGGTGCTCGATGTCCTTCTGGATCCGAATGAGAGCGTGTTTTCAGAGAGCGGCGAGCTCTCGTGGATGACCAGCTCGATACAGATGACGACGCACACGCAAATGGGAGGGGGCGGGGGGTTGTTTGGCGTGCTGAAGCGCGTGGCGGGCGGAGGCAGCCTGTTCATGACCGAATACCGGGCCATGGGGTACGCGGGCGAGGTCTCGTTTGCGACCAAGGTGCCGGGGCACATTGTGCCGATCCCGGTAGGTCCGGGGCAGGAGTATCTGATCCACCGCCATGGTTTCCTGTGCGCTACGGATGGGGTCACGATCGGTGTCGGGTTCCAGCAGTCGCTGGGCGCGGGGGTCTTTGGCGGGAGCGGATTCATACTGCAGAAGGTTGCCGGACAAGGCACCGCGTGGCTGGAACTGTCGGGCGAGCTGATCATGAAGAATCTTGCGCCGGGTGAAGTGCTGCGCGTGCATCCGGGCCATGTGGGTGCGTTCCAGGCGTCGGTTGGCTTCCAGATCATGATGGTGCCGGGGCTGAAGAACATGATCTTCGGCGGCGATGGGATCTTTCTGGCGGTGCTGCAGGGACCGGGAACGGTCTGGCTGCAGACGCTGCCGATCTCACGGCTGGCCCACCAGATCGGCGAGTATCTGCCGCAAGGCGAATCGCGGCAAGTCGGCCCGGCGGCAGGCGGAGCGCTGGTCGGCGGGATTCTGGGCTCGATACTGGGCGGAGACCAGTAAGGCGCAAGACAGGGAACAGGGTCCAGGGGTCAGAAGGACAGGGAACAGGGATCAAGTTCGAGGGAGATGGATTGAATCTAAACCGTGGGGCAATCCCGCTGGGTAGCGTCGCAGGGATACGTCTGTTCCTGCATTGGTCGTGGTTTCTTGTAGCCGCGATCGAGATCCAGTGGCGCGCGGGAAGCTATAACTCGATTGTCTGGAATGTGCTGGAGTATCTGGCGATCTTCGTGATCGTCCTGCTGCATGAGTTCGGTCATGCCTTCGCCTGCCGCTCGGTTGGCGGAACGGCAAACCAGATCATGCTGTGGCCGCTCGGTGGCATTGCCTATGTCGATCCGCCGCAAAGGCCGGGCGCAACGCTGTGGAGCATTGCAGCCGGACCGCTGGTAAATGTGGCGCTGATCCCGATTCTCGGTGGGGCGATTCTTCTCGGGAATGGAGCCGGTTGGCAGGATTCCATGCCCAACTTCTACAACTTCCTTTGGGCGGTCCTGCAGATCAACGTTTTGCTGCTGGCATTCAATATCTTGCCCATCTATCCGCTCGACGGCGGAAAGATTCTGTGGGCGCTGCTGTGGTTTTTCCTGGGGCGCGCACGCAGCCTCTATGTTGCCACCATTCTCGGCTTTATCGGAATCGCCGGCTATCTGTTCCTTGCACTCCGGTCGGGCTATACATGGCTGGTCATCATGGCCGTCTACCTGGTGTTCAACTGCTGGACCAGCTTCAAGTACGCGCAAGGTCTGATGAAGATCGACAAGCTGCCGCGAAGGGGCGGATTTGCGTGCCCCAGTTGCCGCAAGGGTCCGGTGATTGGCGCGTACTGGCGGTGCGGGCAATGCCAGCAGGGCTTTGACACGTTCCAGACGGGAAGTGTGTGCCCGCACTGCGGGGCAGCGTATCCGGTGACGGTTTGCCTGGATTGCCGCCGTACCTACCCGATGAGCGAATGGGCGAAGCAAGGGGGAGCTGCCGGCGCCACCGGCACCTTTGGGCAAACAGACCTGACGGGAACGCTGTAGAAGAGTGGTGAGCAGTGAACAGTGAGCAGTTCGTAGTTCACAGTTGTCAGTTTTCAGTGGTCAGAGATCGCGCAGGGACCAGGGACTGAGGGACCAGGGGTTTGCGTGGGCGAGGCGGTGCTGAGGGCGGTTCCACGATCTCCCATGAGGGCGTTTCCCCTTTCACGGTTCGATTGTGCGCCGAGTGGGGAAATAATACGCAAAGCAGCCATCAGCTTTCAACTCTCAGCCATCAGCTCATGGCTCGCGCGCGAACAGTTCGCGGTCAGTTGCGCTTCCATCCGGGTGCCCTGCTGAGGGAATCAGGGCAGTTATAGCGGCGGGGCCGGGCCGGGGGTAGACTTTGGGTAAGAGCTGGGGAGTTCCTAAATAGTTGTGGCGAGAACCACTTTCCTTCCCTAAGGACCAGTGCGCGATGAAATGTGACTTTTGCGATTCCTCGAATTTTCACAGGTCCCGCTGGCAGTCGCACGACCTCTTCATGCTCCTCTTCCTGCTGGTGCCGGTGCGGTGCTACGACTGCATGACGCGCCAGTATCGAAATCTGTTCGCGGTGTTACGGGCCCGTTCGGCGGAACGGCGCCGCCGCCGTGAAGAGGACCTGGAAGCTGATTCCGCCTGAGTGACGGGTCGGGAATCGGCAGATGAGGGGCTAGTCATCAGTTTTCAGTGGTCAGGGAGCGCGCCGAGGGGCCGTTCGTCTCAAAACCGACGGGAAAACACACGGCGAATTGATGCATTTGAGGCCCAATCGGGCCAGTTATATAACAAGGATTGCTATATTCGCCGGCGTGGAGGCCCGGGGCCTATGGGGGAAGTCGGGCAAACCGGGGCCCAAGCCTAAAGGCCTCGATTCGGTGAGGCGCGTTTTCAGGGGCCTGAGGGCCACTGCTCTCTCCGCTGAAGGCCGCGCTCACCAATAAATCAGCCGCGCTATTGTGGCGCGATTGCAGAGCTATTCAGTGCTTCATTGCTTGATCACATTCTTCTCGAGCGTTACAGCGGTCTGCGAGTAGAGGCGGCCGGTCACGGATGCATTCGTCTTCAGCGCGATGATGGTCTTGCTAAGGACGATTCCCTGAAGGTGCGCAGTGGTCCCGACCGTGACGATGCCGGCTACCTGCCAGAAGATGTTGGCGGGCTGAGCCCCGCCAGAGAGTTTAATGGCGACGGCGTCAGCAAGGTTGAGATTGCCATCAATCTGGAAGATCCAGACCTCGTTGGAAGGGCCGTCGAGGGTGATACTGGTTGGCACAACAACGTTGCTGTCCCACTTGTAGAGGCCCGGGGCCAGCACCATGCCGCCGATATCTCCCCGGCGCAGGTTGAGGAAATCGGGGTCCTTGCGCCCTGCGGCATCGGTGTATGCGGTTTCCATGTCGAGGATCGCCGTCGTCAGTTTAGTCGGATCCTTGGTGTTGCATGGATCGGGTCCGGCTGCGTTCACCGAGAAGACATATCCCTTCACCTCTGTACACGTGATAAGGTCGGCAGCCCCGGTTATCGGGCTCGTCCCCACATTTCCATCGATTGCTGAAGCCGGAACATCTGTAATTCCCGCCTTGCTAAGAATCACAAAATCGATTGCCGACCTGAGGTTGACCGGCGCTGGGCTTGAAGCTGCTGTTGCGATCGCACTCGACCCGAGTGCGAAGAAGGCGATTGCTGCGATATTCATGCGGTTGATCATAGTAACTAGGAGTCTGCGCGTTGCCCCGGGGCTCGGTCTGAGCAATCGGACTCACCCCGCAACATGTCTGTTGTACGTCATGGCAGAACTCCTATCTTGCGCTACGAATTGGGCGTAGAGTTCCTTCGCATTGCCGATTGAAGTCGATTGGATCTTCAGCCTTAGCCTGCCCGTGAGGTTTCCCCTACCGTTCCCAGTTCCGGCCGTTGACAGCGATTGAACGACATGTGAAACTCTGAACTATCTACATTACCCCCGGCAAAATAATCGTTGGCTCTTGATGCAAGGAGGCTGCAGTTGACAGTGGCAGCGACGGAGGCGCGCGGCGCGAGAATATCCGCATGGTTCAGAAGCTCCGCCTTGTTCTTCATCATCGCGCTGGCGATTGCGGGATCGTTTTGGATCGTTCCGATTCTCACCGCCCCCGATAAGTCCCCGGAAGGATTGCTTCTTTTTCGCGAGGCCGGCGACCCCGGCTATTTTCCCGAAGTAGCCTGGATCTCCCATTTCGAGTTCGGCGAGACTACCGTGAAGGAATATGCAGGGACGGGGGTCCGCTCGTTCCCGTTTGTGCCGTTTACGCTCCATGCCATTTTGTATCGTGTCGCAGGTTCAGTTGGATTCATCGCGGCAGACATACTGATCGTGGTCTTGTACGCCTTCGTACTGCGGCAATTACTGCTCCTTGGAGGAGTTGGCCGCTGGCCGGCGGCGTTGCTTAGCCTGGCGGCAATTTCGAGCGCGGCGCAAACGATTAAGAATGCGGCTTCGGCAGTCTCGCACCACTCAATTCCCTTGATGTTTTGGGAGTTTCGGTTCCCCAGACCGTCGATTACGGAGTCGATATTCCTGCTGGTTTTGATCCTGTCTATCCTGCTGATTGCTCGCCCGCAGCGGCCCATTTGGTTTTTTATCTTGTATGGTCTCGGCTTCGGTGCGATTTTGCAGAGCGACATCTTTGCGGCATTCAACGCGGCGCTTGTGGTTGGCGCGGTGCTGATTTACGTCGTGGCCGTCAGCAAGGACTGGTGGGCGACGGCAAAGCGGCTGCTCGCGGCAGCAGTCACGATGGGACTTGCCGGCACCCCATTCATGTACCAGCAGTTGCACACCTCCGCCGACGTGAAGCGCAGATTCGGCGTGTTTTCAACCGATCGATACTCGGCATTGCTGCCGGGCCTCAACATCATCGCCTTTTCCCTCATTCTCTTCGTGGTGGCTATCGCTTTGGCGCTTTTTTATGCGAGGCGCGATCGAAAGAAGGGAAGGCTTGCGGCCTTATCGGTGGTGGCGACGGCGATGGCAACGTCCATTTTCAGCGCGGCCCTTTGGTGCGCGGTTCTTCACAAGACGATCCAGCCCTATCATTTCAACTTTCAAGCGATGCAGGTAATCGGCTATCTGGTGCTGCTTTACGTTGGGTGGCTGCTCACCGATCTTCGGGAATTGTCCCCGTTGCGAAAAATGCATGAAAACAGATGGACGCTGATGTCGGCGACTGCCGGCGTAGCGTTTGCCGCATTCTGCCTCTTGAGTGCGTATCGTTCATCGGTGCACAGGAACAATGGGGACCTTCACGGGCCGGTGCACAGGGACAATGGGAACCTACCCACGTCGAACCCACTGCTGGATAATTTCAATCTGGTTCATTATCGTACTGATTTTGCGGAACTGCACCGCGTTCTTGACCGCCCTGAATACGTCAGTGCCACTGTGCTTGGAACTTTCGACATTCAACTCGATAACTGGTGGCTCTACAGGCGGGGATATCTGTATCTGGTTGAGCCGTTTCACAGCACTCTGCCCGACAGCGTGATGGAAGCGCGCGCGTTTGAATTCCTGAGACGGGTGGGGACCAGCAATGAGGATTTCGGCCACCTATTGGACAATAACTATTTCTTGGTCCAGATCCTGGGCGGGGACAAATACCAGGCCTATTCCCTCCACACCACCTGGCCGTTGTCTGACTATTCTCCCGACGCCCAACAGAGGATCGTCTCAGAATCATGGCCCCATCACCTCGAAGTGCCCCTCAGCGAGAGATCCCGGCTCATGCAAGCCTACGCGCAGACAGATGGGATCCAGGAACCCGCCAACGCTCTCGATGTGATTGTTTTCAACAAAGATTCGCTGCGCCCCTATGTTCATCCGGAGCGAGGGGATCGGTTCCATCTGGTGATGTCGAATCAGACCTTTGAACTGTGGGTGCCGAACGCGCGCTGATCCCGGCGCGTACTCAGTCAGCGCGTATTGAAGGCGGCCGTCTTTGTCAGTTCGGATGCTGCAGTGCGGTCCTTCGTGTAGATGCGGAAATACTTTCCCGAAACCTGCACGGGAAAGATTGCGAGGGCCGCCTGCCACTCCTTGTTGTCGTCGATAAAATGAGTGGTCACTTCACGCTCTTCCACCACAACGTCGGCCGTGCGTATTTGCTGAGCGACGTACGAATCTTCGCGGGGTAGCAGGAGCCCCGGCATCAGGAACCAGCTTTGAGGGGTTCCGATCTGAGGATAGTAGTATTCGACTCCCATGCCGTATGCGATTAAGAAGACCCGGCGATTCTGAGCGAACGACAACACGCTGCTCCACTCTGCTTGAAAGTCGTTCGGCGCATAAAGGAATCCCGTGGCTGGAGATCGACTTTCGCTCCTCCACAACTGCAGCCCCGCCTTGAACGCGCCAACCTGGCTGAGGAGTCCAAGGACGAGCACCAGGGAGCTAACAGCGATTCTCCACCGCCGGGATCTCAACTCGGAGACACCGGCGAGGATGCCCGCGGCAAGCAAGAAGGAGTAATACACATAGCTGAGATAATTGCCAAACGCCACAAAAACGAAAACCAGGTGCAGCACGCAGCAGACGACGACAAAAAGCGTATGCCCCTGCTTCCTTGGCGCTGTGGCGAGCCTGAGCGCGCCCACACAGCCGAAAACCACCAGCAGGCCGGAACAAAGAATCCAAATCCCGGCAATCGTAAACAGGTAATAGCTGAGGTTAGCGCCGGGCGGATGCAAGAAGAACTTGCCCTGTCCGAGGATGCCGTAATTCATCGCGCGATAAAGCTTGGCGCCTCCCACTGGAACGAGGGAGGGCAATACCGATCGCCAACCGAAGAACACTGCCATGACCAGGACAGCGGCGGCATACGCAACCGCCGCGGGACCGAACTGTGTCGCCAATCTGCGCAGAGTGCGTCTTGGCCCTCGCCACCATTCCCTTGCGATCACCAGAGCGATTAATCCCGTCAGAGCAATAGGCAGGGATGGAATCGTCAGAGTCCCCAGAGCTGCGATGAGGAGCGCGAGCGACAGGCGCTGCTTGAGAAGGAAATAGAGACAATACGCCAGAGAAAGCTGCATCAAGACGTGCGCGGGCGTCGGAGGCCAAGGGTCGATGTAGATGGTCATGCTCAACAGACCCAGGAAAACGCCGAAATTCGTCAGCGTCGGCCCGAACTCCCGAAGAAACAGAATCCAAAACGCCACCATTGCTAACAGGTAAATGACCAGCACGCCCAATGTCGGCCACTGTCCCGCGCCGAAAACGGCGAAGTACATGTGTTGCAAAAGAACTGGAAGCAGGCCGTATGTGAATCCGAAATCCACTCCAGGGTGCAGGCCCAGGCCTATGAGTCGATCAACATGCTGAAAACTGCCCACATCTCTGAAGGCGAAATTGCGGAAATCCAGCTCCGACGGCAGCAAAAACACGACCCGCACCGCGACAGCCAGGGTCAGGCCGATGAAAAACAGCCGGCGTTGCATTGGCTTGGACATGGAGTTCGTAGCTTGAACCTGAGACGCCATTTTGCATCCGCCTTTTCGGCCAGCCTACCATACGGTGCCGGGCCTTGTTCCGCCCGAACGGCAGGCCTTCCCTGGAGCCATCTGTTCGCTGCTTCTGATTCCAATCGCCCTCGTTCCGTTCTGGAAAGCAGCGTTGAAATTGGCCTGCCCCGAATTCTCAAACACCGATAACTGGAGCTTCCCGGTCTGTCCTCGACCTTGACTTGAAATCTCTTTGATTCCGGCGTCAAGGACACGGTACTCTAATTCCCATGAGACTCCGAAGAGGTCTTGTGTACGCCGCCATTCACACGACGATCGCTGTGGGGCTCATCTATTGGCAGGAAGCGCTTTTCTGGGAGTACATCCCCGTCGTCCCTTCCGTCCAGAGAGCGGCCCCGCACGAAGCGCCTGCGGGGCTGCCCGAAGACGATGCCGAGGACAAAACGCCCCTGACTCCCTGCGAGGCTGCCAACATTTCAGAACGCCCGACTTCGTCCCAGGAAAAGATCGTTGCCATCGATAACCTTCCCATTGCGCTGATCACCGGCTGGCACCTGCCGTGCTCCGTGCCGTCCCGGCTCGACGAGCGGATTCAGGCCCGGTACGGGTTCACGCAAAAGGCTGAGCGGGTCACGGCTTGGCTCCTTTGCTCTTCTGCGCTGGTGCTATGGTTCATTGTCGGCGGCTTTCCCATGATCCGCCGCCGGTTCCGGCGTTGGTACACCGAGCCCGGCCTCTTCATGACCGTGTGTACGCTCGCTTCCCTCCTGGTGCTGGGCATTGGCTGGTCCATCTCCCGTATCCCTCCACACATCTCGGCGCACGTGGGCCAGTATGTCGCTGAACTTGCCGAGGTGGTTCTTCAGGTCGCTGCACTCCCCATGGTCTTTGCCGCGGCTGGATGGGTCTGGTGGGTCGGGCTCATCTTTTGGACGAGGTGGAAGGCAGCGTGGCGGTGGTTCGACCGGAGAACCCTGGTGGAGGATTGAGCAGCCGGCGCCTGTCCCGGCTGGCTCTGCTGGCGGGGACGGCTTTCGTCGGGGAACTCGCGCCGGTAAAGTCGCTCCTGCCCCCAAGTCAACACTCCGCCGCCTGTCCCGTCTAAAGGAATGAAGGTGTGTAACCTGATGACGATGCCAAAAACATCTCCACTTCGTGCAATCTCCGGCAAGGCCCTTTGCGGTGGCCTGCTTATGGCCTGCGTGGCCCTTCTGGCCCCCCATTCGGTCTTTTCCCAGCCCTCCCCGGCAGACCAACCCGCGGCTACCCTGAAGATTCAGGCCCGAGAGGTGGTCCTGCCCGTCACTGTCCGCGACAAGAAGGGCGCTCTCGTCAGCAGCCTGCAGAAGACTGACTTCACCCTCACCGAGGACGGCCGCCCGCAGGTCATCAAGAGCTTCACGCGGGAAACCGATCTGCCCTTCCTGCTG
>CAYWSR010000037.1:19059-27909 GCA_964460385.1 uncultured Occallatibacter sp.
CCGCAGCCTTTCCGGAGCTATAGAGTCCGAACGCAAGGCAGCCGGGAAGTTTGTCGACCAGATGCTTCCCGCCGATCGCAAGAATGCAAAAGCCGGCGATCAGGCCTGCCTCATCCACTTCGACCACGAGGTGGAATTGCTCGAGGACTTCACCAACTCGCGCGACAAGCTGCACAAGGAACTGGAAGAGATGGGACCGTCCCGCGCGGCGCAGAATGATACCCAGGGTCCCGAGACCAGCGGCGACGATCGCAGCTCACACCCCCCTGGCCGTCGCGGCGGCACCGAGCTCTACGACGCCATCTTTCTTGCCGCCGATGAGTTGATGAAGCCGAAGGAGGGCCGCAAAGCGCTCGTCGTCTTCAGCGATGGCGTGGACCGCGGCAGCAAGGAGACGCTGAACGACGCTGTCGACGCCGCGGATCGTGCGGGCGTGGCTGTCTACACCGTCTACTTCAAAGGCGAACAGGAGAGTTCAGGCTACAACCCCAACCAGGGCGGCGGGCGTCACGGCGGCATGGGCGGCGGCGGCATGGGAGGCGGTGGCATGGGCGGCGGTGGAATGGGAGGCGGTGGAGGCCAGCGCCGTCCCGACACCAGAAGCGAGGCCGGCGTCGACGGCAAGAAGATCATGCAAAAGATCGCCGAACGTACCGGCGGACGCTTCTTCGAGGCCAAGAAGAAAGACAACCTCGACGAGATCTACGCACAGATCGCCGAGGAACTGCGCGGCCAATACCTGCTCACCTACACCCCCGACGTGGTCGACAACGACGGCGGCTTCCACAAGATCGCTCTCAAGGCCAGCAACGGCGACCTTCAGGTGGTCACGCGCGAAGGCTACTACGCACCCGGCGGCGACGCCAAATAGGCGCTTACCGGATAGGCGATCACCGGGGCGTTGCCGCCAGTTCCGATCTAGGCCTGGCTCAGCAGCATTCGCCGGTGCAGCATTTTCGATCCGGGTTTATATAGAAACCGCGGAGCAGAGTGGCATTTTCCTCAAGAAAATGCCACCTTCAACAGACTCGAAACGTTAACATGTGGATCGAAAATGCTCTAGCGGGATTCCTTCATCAGGAAGGTGTGATCGCCGCGGTGCTTGTGGATGATCCGGTAGCCCGCGCGGTGAAGCCGGGCAATGGTCTTGAGCGTGCGGCCCGGCCTGAGCCAGGGGTGAAACTCCACGCAGAGCTGGCGCACCGGGATGTGGTCCTTCAGAAAGCCGTCTACGATGTCGTACTCGAATCCCTCGATGTCCATCTTGAGCAGGTCGATCGCCGCGTCACCGTTCTTGCTCATGATCGTAGCCAGGCTCCAGCACTCGAACGAAATCTTCTCTCGGCCCTCTCGTGCGACCGAGTAGGAACCCTCGTCGCTATCGTCGGGCGGAGAGAACTCCACCGTGCCGGTTTCTGCCGCAATGCCTATCGGAAAAAAGCGCAGGTTGCCGCATTCGCTCCTTTCCGCGGCCCCGATGCCGGTGGGCGACGGGTCAAACACCAGCACCGGCCGCTCGGTCACCTTGGCCAGCTCCAATTCGAAGGTCATTTCGTTGCCGACGCCCGCGCAGTAGCAAGTCTGCGGCATGGGACGCGTGTGAATCACCCAGCCCGTCCCGTCGTCGCCGAATCGCTTCACGTCCGGCGATGAGGAGCAGAACAATCCATCCACTGCGGCTCGTGCTTTGGCGCGAAACCAGCTCTTCAAGCCCATTGCCCTATTTTAATTGAGTTGGATGAATGCCACGCTTGTTCGCGGCTGTCGAAGGTGTCCAACTTCCCACCGGGCGCGATTCGAAAAAGGGGCCTGCGAACTGGCCGCACTATGCCGGGGCCGGGCGCGATTCAACGGCTGAATCGGGAACGGTTGCCGCGGATTCTTCTTCAGTGACTACGAAGAACGATCGCAGATGGGCGCCCCCGAATGAGGTGGTCATGGCCACGTCGGAGGCATCCCGACCGGTTGCCATCAGCACGCGGCCAATTCTGGGCTGGTTATTGCGCGCGTCAAATGTCCACCAGCGGCCGTCGAGCCACACCTCGAACCACGCGCTGAAGTCCATCGGCAGAACCACCGGGACGCCTATATCGCCGAGGTAGCCGGTTGCGTACCGGGCGGGGATGTTGAGTGCGCGGCAGAAGGTAATAGCCAGATGCTGGAAGTCGCGGCAGACGCCCACGCGCTCGGTGTACACGTCGAGGGCCGTCTTGGTTGGCCGCGCGTGCTGATAATTGAATGCGATGTGGTTGTGAACCCAGTCGCAGATATACTGCACCCGGTTCCAGCCGGGGTTCAGTTGTCCGAAGTGCTCATAGGAAATGCTGCTGAAGCGATCCACCTCGCAGTAGCGGCTGTTGAGCAGGTAACTGAGCACTTCATAGGGAAGATCTTCCACCGGGCACTCGCGAGCCGGGAGGTTGATCGGATCCGGGAGGCCCGTGTCGCGGATGAGCGTGGTGCTGCTCAGGCGCAGCAGACCGGGCGGGGCAAGAAACCGGGCGCAGCGATTGCCGAAGCTGTCCACGTAGCTGGTCACCGCCAGTGGAGGTTCAGTCTGCAACTCGTCTGGCTCCAGCAGGTCGTCAACGCGCGATGGATGGACGTGGAGAAGCGCGACCATGGCAACCGGAGCAGGAATATCGAATTGAATGTCGTATCCGAGACGGATCAGCATTTTGGCGCCTCTCGTGTTGATGGTACTGGAGGGGAACCAGTGTCACTGTTTCATTTAGAACATCGTGGAAGGCCGCCGCTCGCGCCCCTCAACGCAGCGGGCAGCATCTGGGTCCGTACATCATCTCACGATTCAGATGCGTGGACGGAGTCGTTCCGATGCTCGCCCTTCGACTTGCCTTACTGCGCCCGGTTCATCACGGTCTGCACCAGGTCGCCTAACTGCTGAGCCGAGAAATGGTTTCCTTCGATGTTGGCTACCAGTTTTCCATCTCGATCGAGCACGGCCGTATGCAGCGAATGGGTAATAAAACCATCATTGCTCCAAAAGTTCAATCCGAACATGCCGGCCACCTGCTTCACCACCGGCAGCGGCCCCGAAAGAAAATGCCAATCCATCGGGTCGGCCTGGAAGCTTGCCGCGTAGTCACTCAATACCGTGCCTTGATCGTGCTGAGGATCGATGGCAATCGTGATCAACACCAGATCGCGCCCTGCGCGCGTCTTGAAACGCTTTTCCACCTCGCCCAGGTTGTTTGAGAGACGGAGGCAATACTGCGGAAACAGGCAACGCGAATACCCGAATGTCAGAACCACCACCTTTCCGCGAAGGGCGGAAAGGCGAATCGTCTTGCCGGCCTGATCCGTCAACTCAAAATCCGGAACCGGATGCCCCGGTTGCACAATGTTTGCTTTCGTCGCAGGGTCCATGGCAGTTTCCAGCGCCGTCAGCCCACCTGCCTGCATCGGCTCCGCTCCATAGTCTGCCGCCGTGCTCACTTCCAGGTGGTCCGCATAGAGCACATGATTCTCCTCCACCATCGTGAACCGCACCGTCATGCCGGGCCCGATCTTCTGGAGCAACTTTGTGTTGCGCACCGCGAACGACATCTCCATGGCGTCCATGTAGCCGGGAATCGCTTCGCACGACACCACGAACGATCGCTTCTTCGCGTCAAGCTCGGTCACAATCCCTTTTGCTGCATGTCCCTCGGCGCTCCACGCGCCGGCTGCCGCAGCCAGAATCGCGAACGCCAATATCGCCGCTCGCTGAACTCGCCCCGTGAGTCCAAGCATCACTTCGCTGCCTCTGCCGCACTGCTTCCGCCCAGAACTACTGTCTTCCGCTCGAGTTTTGTATAACTCTTGTCAAACTCCCTCACGGAGAGGAATTCATTCTTCGCAACTTTGGTAAATTGCTGGCGCGTATTCGTCGCCGGCCAGATTACTTCCAGGCTGAGAATCCGCGCGCCATGGCCCAGCCCGATATGCTGCTCAAGCGGATTCATTCCAAACGAGCTATTCTCACCGACGGTGCGATAAATCGCGCGCGGACTCCCGCCGTCGTTCTCCACCGTAACCTTGATCTGAGCGCCCACCGCGCTGCGATTGCTCTTCACGCCGATCAGGCGCACGTTGATCCAGTCGTTGTCGTTTCCCGGATTGCGAAACACCCGCATGGCATGCCTGTCTGAAGGCACAGCGCCGCCGATCACCGTAATAATATCTTCGTGCCCGTTGCGTTCGATGTCGGCAAATGAGACGCCGTGGCCCTTTTGGTATTCTCCCGTCCCCGAGGTCGCTGTGATGTCCACAAACTGTTTGCCCGCGTCGTTCCGTAATAGAGCGTGAGGCATGACTGAGGCGAACGAAGGGTTTCCCATGCCCAGGTAGATATCCAGATAGCCATCGTTATCGGCGTCGCCAAAGCCCGCGCCCATCGGCATGTACTGCTTGTTCAAGCCCACCTCTTCGGTGACATCCTTGAATGTGCCGTTGTGCATGTTTCTATAGAGTTTCAGCGTCTCAACATGGGTTGGAAGTCCAAGATAACTGCGCATCTCCTCTTCGTCGGTATAATTCGCGTACGATGCCACGAAGATGTCCGGCCAGCCGTCGTTGTCGTAGTCGAAGAACCAGGTCGGAAAGCTTGAGTAAGGCGCCTGCACGCCAGCCTGCCTGGCAACATCGGTGAATGTCATGTTGTGATTGTTGTGATAGAGGAAGTTACCACCGCCGAAATTGGTGACATAGAAATCGACATAACCGTCGTTGTCGTAGTCGGCCGCTGCTATTCCCTTGGTAAACGCGATCTTATCAACCCCGGCCGCGTGAGATATATCTTCAAATGTTCCATCGCCCTTGTTGTGAAAGAGATGACTCGGCACTTTCTCGGCTCCGACAAACAAGTCGAGGAAGCCGTCATTGTCGATATCTGCGAAAACAGCGGTTTGCGTCGGATACACCGCCTTATCGAGCCCGCTCTCATGGGTGACATCGGTGAAGGTTCCATTGCAGTTATTGCGCATCAGCGACATGCGCATGCCGAACTCCCACCCTCCGCGCAGTATCAGGAAGTCCATGCATCCATCGTTGTTGTAGTCGCCCTCGATCATGTTCAACCCGCCGAGTTGATCGGCGAGTCCCGCCTGGGCGGTACGATCGGTAAACGTCCCGTCCCCGTTATTGTGGAAGTAGTGCAGGGGATCGCAGAGAGCCTCGCTCGAGGTAAGCACATCGAGAAGCCCGTTGTTCTCGAAGTCGTCCACCAGCACTGCTCCAGCAGAGCGAACCACATTCAGGCCGGCGGCGGGCGCCACATCGATGAACCGGCCAATGTCTTGCTTTGTCCCAAACAGGCTCGCCGGCAAGAGGTACTGCGCGGGAACGCCGGTGGGATACTCGCCAACCGATTCATAAGTAATATTCAGCAGCCACTTGACCTCCAGGTCTTCTGGGAACTCGTCCAGAATGTCCTGAAATAGCTTGATGGCCATGCGCGAATTCTCTTGCTTCTGGTAGGGCTTGACCTGCTGCGGAGGCGGAAAAATCTCGCTATCGCCCGGATATTGGTACGCGTCGTTTTCGATCTCTGCAAGTTGGAAGTACGAGATGCCCAGCGCTTCTTCAATGTAAGGAACCCCGGCAGGCACTTCCGACTTGGCAATCTCGAGCGCCTTCGTCCACTCTTTGATCGATGCGTCCAACTCGCCTGTGTAAGCATGCAATTGGGCGAGCGCCTGGTAAGCGTGCATGACGTCGCCGACGGCAGGCTTGTTCTCGGTGTCACTCTCGGCATCGGCCAAAAACTTCTCCAGCCGCTCCACGGCTGCCGCGTGCGACTCGTTACGAATCGTGCATGCCTGGTGAGGATCCAACTCCCACCCCGCCGGCTTTGGATATTGCCGGAATGCCGCGTCCGACTCCACCAGCCCGGCCACGCTGATGCTCTGGCGAATTACGCCCGAGCTGGCCAGGCGCTTCATTTGGCCCGCATCCAGATTCTGATATTTGGGCGCGTCTGGCAGGATGGTGAGAACGGCAAATCCCGAGGGCACCTGCACGATCCCGGTGAACTTTTCCCCGTGCATCTTCTGCAACGCTTCACTCTCAACGGGCGGCAACTCCGCCGGATTCAATTGGCCCAGGTATCCGCCATTGTCCGCACTGGGGTCGATCGAGTGTTCCTTGGCCAGCACGCCGAAATCCATGCCGGCATTCAGTTGCTTCAGTACATCTTGCGCTTCCTCAGAAGTGCGCGTGATGATAAGGCCCACGTGCAATTCCTGGGAGGGCCCGGTTTCTTGCCCGTACCCTTGCGAGACCAGGAAAGTGCCGGCAGTGACCATGAGCGCAAGCGCGAGCAAGGCGCTGTAACCCTTCGGCATTCAAGTTTCTCCTATGTGCCAGAATACAACCCGCTCCCTTGTTCCATCGGCACCGAGTTTGGCTCAGGACCAAATGACACCTTTCACGCGATAGCAGAATTGATGACTTTAACGATTTTCCAATTAAAGTCATTAATCTGGCTAATTTGAAATGCGTCGGCCCCAAACGCACAATGGGCGTCCGCAATCGCGAACGCCCATCGGTTCTTCCCAAAGGAGTTGAATTAGCTGGTCGTGTGAATGCTTCCGGCCATCTTCTCTTCCAGTGCCGCCTGCGCCGCCGCAAGCCGCGCGGTCAGCAGCCGGAACGGTGAGCACGAAACGTAGTTGAGCCCGATCTTGTGGCAGAACTTCACTGAATCGGGATCGCCGCCATGCTCGCCGCAAATGCCCACCTTGAGATTGGCGCGGGTATTGCGGCCCTTGGCCGTGGCCATCTTCACCAGCAGTCCCACGCCTGCCTGGTCCAGAGTGGCAAACGGGTCCTGCTTGAAAATGCCATACTTCAGGTAAGCGGGCAGGAAGTTGTTGATGTCGTCGCGCGAGATGCCAAAGGTCGTCTGCGTCAGGTCATTTGTCCCGAAGCTGAAGAACTCGGCCTCTTCCGCAATCTGGTCGGCAGTCAGGGCCGCGCGCGGAAGCTCGATCATGGTGCCCACCATGTACTCCACGGTTGTGCCCTTTTCCTTGAAGACGTCCGCGGCCACGCGGCGAATGATCGTGGACTGGTTGCGCATCTCCTCGATGGATCCGATCAGCGGAACCATGATTTCGAGATGCGGATCGCCGCCCTTGTTCTTCACCTGCACCGCGGCCTCAAAGATGGCGCGCACCTGCATCTCGGTGATCTCGGGGAACGCGATGCCCAGCCGGCATCCGCGCAATCCGAGCATCGGATTCTGCTCGTGCAGCTCCTGGACCCGCGCCAGCAGCGGGCGCAGTTCCTTCAGCTTGGGCGAGCGCGGTTTGGTGTCTTCAAGATGCTGGATTTCCACCAGCAGCTCTTCGCGTTGCGGCAGGAACTCGTGCAGCGGCGGATCGAGCAGGCGGATGGTCACCGGCAGCGATTCCATTGACTTGAACAGGCCCGCAAAGTCCGCGCGCTGCATCGGCAACAGCTTCTTCAGCGCATCGCGGCGGTCCTTTTCGTTGTCGGCCAAAATCATGGTCCGCATGTGTTCAATGCGATCCTCCGCAAAGAACATGTGCTCGGTCCGGCACAGGCCGATGCCCTCAGCGCCGAACAGGCGTGCCTGCTTGGCGTCGCGGGGAATGTCGGCGTTGGCGCGAATCTTGAGCCGGCGAACCGGGTCAACCCAGGCCATGAACTTCACCAGATCCGGATCGTCCGGCTGCGCGGGCAGGGTTTTCAATTGACCCTCGATCACGCGGCCCGTCGTTCCATCCAGCGAAATCCAATCGCCCTGGTGGAAGACCTTGCCCTTCACGCGGAGTTCCTTCTTGGCTTCGTCCACCTTCAAATCGCCGGCGCCGGCCACGCAGCACTTGCCCATGCCGCGCGTTACCACTGCCGCGTGCGAGGTCATGCCGCCGCGAGAGGTCAAAATGCCAGCGGCCACTTCCATGCCGGCAATGTCTTCCGGTGTGGTCTCGCCGCGCACCAGCACGATGCTCTTATACGTTCCATTTGTGTGGTGCTTCACGGCGTCTTCAGCGGTGAAGACGATCTGTCCCACAGCCGCGCCGGGCGAAGCCGGCAGGCCGGTGGCCAGAACCTCAATCTTCTCGCCCTTCTCCACCAGCCGCGGAACCAGGAAGTCATACAACTGGTTCGGTTCCACGCGGAAGATTGCCTCTTCCTGCGTGATCAGCCCTTCCCGCACCATATCAATCGCGATGCGCACCGCGGCCAGGCCGGTGCGCTTGCCGTTGCGCGTCTGCAGCATGTAGAGCTTGCCATCCTGGATGGTGAACTCAAAGTCCTGCATGTCGCGATAGTGCTTCTCCATCTTCCAGGTCACCGCGCGCAGATGGTCATAGACCATCGGCATGGTGCGCTCCAGCTCGCTGATGGAGAGCGGCGTCCTGATGCCCGACACAACGTCTTCGCCCTGCGCGTTCATCAGGTACTCGCCGAAGAAGACGTGCTCGCCCGTGGCCGGATTGCGCGTGAATCCTACGCCGGTGCCCGAGCTCTCGCCCAGGTTGCCGAACACCATGGCCTGCACATTCACGGCCGTGCCGATCGAGTCGTCGATGCGGTTGATGCGGCGATAGGTCTTGGCGCGGTCGTTCAGCCAGCTGCGGAAAACGGCGTCGCGTGCCTGCACCAGCTGGTCGAGCGGGCCCTGCGGAAAGTCCTTGCCCGTCTCCTTCTTAATCAGCTTCTTGTATTCGGCGATGATCTCTTTCAGCGCGTCGGGCTGCAAATCGTAGTCGAACTTTACCCCCATCTTGTGCTTCAGACCGTCGAAGATGTGCTCAAATTTTTTCTTCGGAACATCCAGAACCACGTCGCCGAACATCTGGATCAGGCGGCGATAGG
>CAYWSR010000038.1:0-27851 GCA_964460385.1 uncultured Occallatibacter sp.
CGGGCCGGGGCTGGCACTGACGCCCGAGCAGGTCTCGACGCACACCTGGAAGCCGGACGCGGAGATGTGGGCAAAGATCAAGCGGCTTTCGGCGAAGACGCCGGCGACGATAAGGATCACGGGCGAAGCGGATGGGGTGGATGGGAAGCCGGAGACCGTGTCGGAGGCCAAGGTAACGATTACGACATCGGTGGATCCAGTGGGCGCGCCGGTGTTTTATCGGGATGTGCCGCTGTTGACGACACCGGCGGGGGAGAAAGGGCCGATTCAGCCGCTGCCGCACGCGGCGATCCCGCTGATCAAGTGGCAGGTGAGGGCGATCAGCGAAGAGCAGAGCCACGTGGTGATGGAGAAGCTGCACACGTGCGCCAATTGCCACTCGTTTTCGCGGGATGGCAAGACGCTGGGGCTGGACCTGGACGGCCCGCGGAACGATAAGGGGCTGTACGGGCTGGTTCCGGTGGCGAAAGAGATGGCCATCACCAACAAGGATGTGATCCGGTGGAGCTCGTTCCAGGTGGATCCGGCGACGAAGAGCAATGAGCCGACGGTGAAGCGGTTTGGGTTTATGTCGCAGATTTCGCCGGACGGGCGGTACGTGGTGACGTCGATTGGGACGCCCAACAACCGGAACAAGAATGGGGAGCTGATTCCGGGGATGGCGAACGGGTTGCTGGACCGGCTGTTCAGCACGAACTACAGCGATTTCCGATTCCTGCAGGTGTTTTATCCGACGCGCGGGATTCTGGCGTATTACGACAACGTGGAAAAGACGATGAAGCCGCTGCCGGGCGCGGACGATCCGGATTTTGTGCAGACGAGCGCATTCTGGTCGCCGGATGGGAAGTACCTGATCTTCAGCAAGGCCAAGGCGCGCGATCCTTACCCGCCGGGAGCGCCGAAACCGGAGTATGCGAACGATCCGCGGGAGCCGCAGATTCAGTACGACCTGTACAAGATTCCATTCAACGAGGGGCGGGGTGGGAAGGCTGTTCCGCTGAAGGGCGCGTCAGGGAACGGGATGAGCAACAACTTCCCCAAGGTGTCGCCGGACGGGAAATGGATTGTGTGGGTGCAGAACAAGAACGGGCTGCTGATGAGGCCGGACAGCAAGCTCTACATGGTTCCGTTTGAGGGCGGCAAGGCGCGGCTGATGAACTGCAACGGGGCGCCTATGAACTCGTGGCACACGTTCTCGCCGAACGGGCGCTGGATGGCGTTTTCGACCAAGCGGCGCGGGCCGTATACGCAGCTGATGCTGACGCATATCGATGCGAATGGGAACGACTCGCCGGCGATCATGGTGGACAACACGACGGCCGCGAATCGGGCGGTGAATATTCCGGAGTTCGTGAACATAGCGCCGGATGGGCTGGCCAAGATCGATCCGCAGGCGATGGAGTTTTATCGGCTGGTGGACGAGGCCTATGACGAGATGCAGAACAACCAGATTCCGGAATCGATAAAGACTCTGCGCGAGGCGATTGAACACAACCCCGAGGATGCAACGGCGCACTACAACCTGGGATTCATGCTGAGTGGGTCGTCACAAGAAAAAGAAGCTGTTGAGGAGTATCGCAAGGCGAGCGAGCTCGACCCGACAAACACCATGTTTCTGGAGCATCTGGGGGTTTCGCTGATGCTGAATGGAGACGGGAGCGGGGCGGTGGAACAGTTGAAAAAGGCAGTAGAGCTTGAGCCGACGCGCGCGGAGTTCCATTTCAATCTGGGGTTCGTGATGGAGTCGCAAGGGGATTTCGGCGGGGCTGTGGGGCCCCTGGAAAAGGCCGTTGAGTTAAACCAGGGCAAGAATCCGAGGTTTCTGGCCGAGCTGGCCAAGGCGTATGACAAGACGGGACATCCGGCCGAGGCTGTGAAGGCGGCGCAGCAGGCCTTGGATCGGGCCACGGAAGATCACGATGAGCGGACGGCGGCTGCGCTGCGGACGATTTTGGCTGGATATCAGCAGGAGATGGGGCCGGGGCAGTGAGTGAAGCAGTGAATGGGTGAATGAGTGAACGAGTGAAAAAAGAAGCGGCGCATCCTTGGTGGGATGCGCCGTTTTGATTTGGGCATTGGAATTGTGTTCGGCTAGAGATGTTTGGGAGTTTTGTAGACCGGACGTTCTTTGGCGTCCCACCCATTCGCGGTGAGGCTGCGAATGGATGGGGCACGCCGGCCGTGGCAAATCTGAAAAGATTCTAGTGGGCAGCGGTGGGTTTGGGGGCGGGCTTGGCAGCCGTTGCGGGGTGAGCGGCGGCGGGCGGAACGGGTGGAACGATGCGGGCCAGCTTGATCTTGTCGATTTTGGGGAAGCTGGCGGCGATGTAGGCGTCGCCCTGGTCGGTGATCAGGTCCTGGCGGGGCGATTCGCCGTAGCCGGGGAAGATTTTGTCGACCACGTCCATGCCTTCAACGACCTTGCCGAAGGGGGCGAAACCCATGCCGTCGAGGCGGGCGTTGTCGCCAAAGTTGATGAAGAGCTGGGTGGTACGTGTGTTGGGGCCGGCGGTGGCGAAGACCAGGAACCCGCGCTTGTTGCTCTGCACGACGGGATCGTCCTGGATGTTGGCCTCGTGCCAGACCTTGTTGACGGCCGGGTTGGCGCTGAGCCCGAACTGGACCACGAAGCCGGGCACGACGCGGAAGAAGGCGGCGTTGGCGAAGTAGCCATTGCGAACGAGGTTGTAAAAGCGGTCGGCGCCGAGGGGCGCCCAGTCGCGATGGACTTCGACGACGAAGTCGCCCGCCGTGGTGGTGAACTTTGCCTTGAAGATGGCGGGGGCCTTGGCGTGGAGCGATGCGGGGTTGAGCAGGGAGGGACGGGGAGCGGTTGGCGCGGTATGGGCGGGAGTGGTTTTGGTGGGGCTGGTTTTGGGAGCGGGGGTTTGGGCGGAAGAGACGAGGCTCGCGCAGAGGGCGAGTGCAGTGAGAAGGGACTTCATGAGCACAGATTATACGGAAGCAGTGAAGGAGTGAAAAAGTGAAGAAGTGAAGTGGCCAGCGCTAGTGGGCGGCGGGCTTTCTGGCGGTGGGAGCTGTGGAGAGCTTGGCTGAGGCTGGCTTGGCAGAAGGGGTATCGGCGAGGGCCTGATCGATGACCTGGAAGAGGCGGCTGCGGTCGGTGATTTCGATCCAGGGCGGCCCCTTGGAGCCGGAGGTGACGACGAAGATGGTGGGGGTGCTGCGAATGCCGGTCTGCTGGCCGAGTGAGTTGTCGGCATCGACGGCGGCGGCGAATTTTCCCTGGGGATCGATGGCGAAGGGCAGAGAGACGCCGTGGGACTGGGCGAACTTCTCAGTGAACTGGCGGAGAGAGTCGGGGTTGTAGATGGAGGGCTGATTGGCGAAGATCTGATTGCGGTACTCGTCGCCGAGGGCCTTGGAGCGAGTGTCGAACCAGCGGGCGTTGATGGCGGCCTGGCGGCTCCAGTTGTGATAGGGGATGAGGAAGTCGTGGCGGATCCAGGGGATGTGGTAAGTGGCGGCGGCCTGCATGAGGGACGGGTTGGCGGCGGCACAACTGGGGCACTGGAGGTCGTCGAATTCTACGATGGCGACGCGAGCTCCGGCGGGAGGATGGAGGGCCGAAGCATTGAGCACCTGCGTGCCGGGACTGGCGGCCTGGGCGTGGGCGAGGCTGCGGGCGCAGAGGAAGAGAAGCGCGGCGACCAGAAGCAGGGTCGAGCGCCGGGAGCCTGTCTCGGCATGCGCTCGTTGGGGACCGGGGTAGACGGAAGCGAACATACGGGTTGGACTTTCCTTTGCTGAGGATGGTTTCACGAGACAGGGGTCAGGGTTCAGCGGCTTGGGTTTAGGGGTTTGGAGATGCGGGTTTGGGAGTCGGGTGAGGGGCGGATGGTCTGGGGGCAGAGGCGGTGTCGGCGAGGGCCTGATCGATGAGCTGGTAGAGGCGGGAGCGGTCGACGACCTCGACGAAGGGTGCGCCTTTGGAGCTGGCCGTGGAGACCCAGATGGTGGGTGTGTGCTCGATGCCGATGCGCTGGCCGAGGGCGTAGTCGGCCTTGACGAGACCGGCGAGCTTGCCCTGGGGATCGATGGCGAAGGGCAGAGCGATGTTGTGGGACTGGGCGAACTTCTGTGTGAACTGGGCGAGGATGTCGAGGCTGACGATGAAGGTTTGGTTGGCGAAGACGGCATTGCGATATTCGTCGCCAATAGCCTTGGATTTGGTATCGAACCAGCGGGCGTTCACGGCTGCCTGGAAGCTCCACGCGTGGAAGGGCAGAGGGAAGTCGTGGCGGACCCAGGGGATGTGGTACTTGGTGGCGGCTTCGAGGAGCAGGGGGTTGGCGCGGGCGCAGTCGGGGCACTCGAGGTCTTCAAATTCGATGATGGCGACGCGGGCTCCGGCAGGGGGATGGAGGGCGGCGGGGTCGTGGACCTGGGTTCCGGGCGGCGGCGGCGAGAACTGGGCGAGGGATATGGAGGACGCGGCGGACGCGAGGAGGAGCGCAGAGACGGCGAGCAGGTGGTAGGCGCGGAAAGAGCTCATGGAGAAGGGCATCTTGATTGGACGGCTCCGTACGAGCCATTGTAAACAATGGGCGGTGAGGCTGGGGTGTGGGTGTGAGTGTGAGTGTGGTGTGCTGGTATAGGGGCTTAAGGACTCGGATGGGTGTCGCGATCGCGGCGGCGTGCGGCCATCCATTGACGCCATTTGTAGTCGGCGATTACCAAAGCGACGACGAGGGCGAGACCGATGATGGCGAAGAGGATTTTCATAGTAAAGCAAGTTCACAGTTCACAGCTCTTAGTTCACAGTTCGCAGTTCGCAGATGGGCGAATGTTTGAGATCTGTGATTTCAACCCTTGCGACAAGAATATATTGTTCCGTTCTCCGGTCCTGCGCTTGGCTACCGCTCTTCAGAGGAGGCGAGGTAGACGGCCACGCCACCAAGGAGAGCGACCATGGCCAGCAGCGGAACGAGCACCCACAGCGTCGATCCGGCAAGCGTAGGCGGCCACAGCCTGGCAAGGTCCGTGGAAGGCGATCGGACGATCTGGCTGAGCGAGGCGAACCAGTCGAGGCCTTGCGCAGCGTGGGAGGCGGCAAAGCCAATTGCGACCGCGATGCAAACGAGGAGCGCAAATATCTGCGCGCCCAGGATGGGGCGGGTGACCCGTTCGATAGCGGCATTGCGGCGGCGGAGCTGGGCGCGACCCCAAAGAATGCCAGGAGAGACGAGAGGCGCGGCGGCGGCGGCCGTAGTGCGCGCGGCGCGAAAGGCGGAGGTGACGAGGGCGAGCTCTGCGCAGGAGCGGCACGAGGCGATGTGCGCGCGCAACTCAGCGGGAGAAGCGTGGGGACATTGACCAGAGGCCAGGAGCGCGGCGATTTCTTTTTCATGCGAGCAGGGACTGAGGATCATGACGCGAGCCCTCCCTGCGGGTTCTGGTCGCGAAGGAGGGCGGCGATCTTGCGACGCGCGCGGAAGAGCAGAAGACGGATGCTGGCCGAGGCGAGGCCGGTGACCTCGGCGATTTCGCGGTGAGAGTAGCCCTCGGCGTAGGCGAGCCAGAGGAGCTGACGGTCGCGCAGGCGCAATTGGGCCAGGGCGGGGCCGAGCAAGACTCGTGAATCGGATTGGGCAGAAGTGGAGACGGCGAAGAACTCCTCGGGGATCTGTTCGATGGAGGCCTGGCGGGGCCTGCGCCAATGATCGCGCAGGAGATTTGTGGCGATGCGGAAGAGATAGCGGCGGGCAGCGACTTCGCCATCGTCGGGGCGTGCGGCGCAGAGGAAGCGAACGAAGCTCTCCTGCATGAGGTCGTCGGCGAGGGAGGGATCGGCGGAGACGCGGGCGAGGTAGGCCCAGAGGGGGCGTGCAGAGCGAGAGTAGAAGGCGGCGAAGGCTTCGTTGCCCATGAGCGTATCAGGGGGCAGCTCCGCGGGGATGGCCGCGGCGCGGAAGGCTTCGCCGGCAAAGAGACTCGGAAGTATGGAATCCAGAGGCATGGAGGGCATGAGCACGGGCACCGATTCTATTACGATTCCGGATTACTGCTCGTTCCGCGAGTCGAAGGGCGCGGCAAGGCTGTTGTGGGCGGTTTTGGGCATGAGCCCGAGACGCCCGGCAAGAACCCAGGTGATGCCTGCGGAGATGATAAATCCGAGACCGGGCATGAGGGTGATGGTTCCAAGAATCAGCATCGGCTGGTGAGCGTCGGGGTGAATGTTGCGCAGCATGAAGAAGCCCACGCCGAGGAGGACGAGCACGATGCCGACCTGGAGCGGGGTGAGGACACGCGCAATGGCGTTGGGGACGCGCTGATCCGGCTCAAAGCCGACGGGTATGGGCGCGGCCTCAAGGAAACGGCGTCCGGCTTCGGTGCCCATGTAGGCGGCGAGCTCCTGCGTGGAGCTGAACTTGTCGATGAGGCGGCCGTGGACTTCACTTTGCAGCTTGAATATGCGGCTCCAGCGGCGGTTCTCAAGGAACTGGCGGACAAGCCAGACAATGGCTCCCAGGAAGCAGGCAAAGCCCAGGCACACCATGATCGGGATGAACGCTTCCCCGGTGGCCCATCCATTTTGGCTCGGCCGCTCGAACTGGGGCCAGATGGCGCGCTCGAGGGCTTCGTCGGGGCCACCATTTCCAGGGGGGACGTGGGTGAAGAGATAGAAATCCGGGTTTCGCGCGACCTCGGGATGGGCGGCGAGGAACTGGGCGAGCTGGGGATTGTTGCGGGCGACGTATTCCTGATTGGCGAGCAGGGAGGGGTCACGGGCGACGACGGTGGTGAGGGTTGGGCTGAGGCGGAGCAGGTCGATGAGCTGCTTTTGGGTCTCGGCGAGCTCTTTGTCGGAGATGGGGGCGGCCGGGGGGAGCGCGACGGCAGCGGGGCGGGCAGGTGCGGCGGGTCGAGCGGGCGCGGGCTGGGTTTGCGCGGAGGTGACCGTGGCGCAGAGAGCGGCGGCGAGTGCGATGGGGCTAAAAAGACGGGGGAGGACGTGGCGGATTTGCATTGGGCGTTCCCTCATTGTGGCGAAGGGCTTGGTGGCCTTCTGCACATACAACGAGTGAGGGGGTGTGTTGGTTAACAGGGGGCGGGTGCTTTTTGTACGGGATTTAGGAAACGAGCGCCGGGGCATCCGAGCTTTCAGACACTCGTATTGCGCTGAGTGTGAATCCTACGTATTATACGTACAGATGTACGGCACGTACAGAAAATGCCGTACGCTAAATCCGGATGAGGAGAACATCAATGAATGCACAGGCAATGACGGAACGGTTTGAAATGCGCCTTGGCCCTTCAGTGCTGGAAGGCTTGGATTCTTGGCGGGCTCGGCAGGAGGATTTGCCTTCGCGTTCGGAGGCTGTGCGTCGCCTCGTCGAAGCAGGACTCGGTGTGAATGACAAGAAGCGCATCACGCTTGGCAGCGGAGAAAAGCTGATCCTTATGATGCTTTGCCAGCTTTTCCGACACTTGAATGTCAAGAGCGACTTCGGTCCCGGAATCGATCCCGCATTCGTTGAAGAAGTCATTTACGGGGGTCACCACTGGGCGTTGGATTGGGGGTATCCTGGCATCTTTGGATCGCATGAGGACTCGGCTGCAGTCGTGACCGAAGTTCTTGACGTTCTCGACATGTGGAACTTTCTGGAGCGCGGTTTTCGGTCTCTATCAAAGACCGACAGAGATAAGGTCGCAGCCGAGGCGCAGCCGTTTGGCGAGCATGTGGAACTTCCAGGGTTCGATGGCAATGGCGAAGGCGAATACATCGGCGTTGCCAAGTTTCTAATCGATCGACTTGACCGCTTTCCTGCGTTCAAGGGGCGTGACCTTAATGCTCACTGCCCCATGCTTGACACGTACCGACGGATGTTTTCGGTGTTTGAACCTATGCGAAAGAACCTAATTGGTCGGGAGTTAAACGCGCCTGAGATCATCCAGATCTTAAAGGAGTGGGTGCATCCCAGCCGGCGGAAGTCGTGAGTCTAGCTGACTCCCACTTTGTAGCGGGGCCAGTGAGAGCATCGTGGCTTTATCGCGTTGAGCGGGCCGCAAGGGGTCCTCAGACGCTGGTGGCGATGGCCCTGGGAGGTCGGCCGCCTTTTGCGCCGTTGGTTTTGGAGGCGCGGCGTTTGGCGTCGGATTTTGCGCTCCCGCCCTTGCGGCCTAACTGGGCCATCCAGCGGCGATTGCCGTAGACGCCTTCGATGAGCGCGGGCACGTACAGATCAACGTCCAGGTCGGGGAAACTGATGCCGGTTCCGCTGCCAAGCAGTTCGTAGTTTTGAAGTTGCTTGTGGGTTGCCGTGCCCAGATCCTGAATCTCTTCGATTGGCAGCACAAGGCGGCGGCCATTTGTAAGCTCAACAATGAGCAACCTGAGTGCGGGAATGTGCTCGACACCTTTTGCGCGCGGGTCGCCTTCACGTTGCTTTGCTGCTTTCAGCGCGGCGTCGATTTCGGCGTCTGTGGTTGCAACTCTGTGCTCAGCCATGATGTTTCTCCCAAAGTTGAACGAGCTCGTCGAAGTGCCGGGCAGCCACCGCGAGAACGTGTCGGACATCGGAGCGGCTTGCGCCTGCTGGACGGACCGGGTCCTTTCTGTTTGCCAGTGCTACGTCGCCGTCTGGAAGCAGATCGAGGATGACTTCGACTTCGGCATAGAATCCATGAACATGCCTTGGCTCATGGTCCATGGTCTAGACGACGAAGCGAATGCCTTCGAGCCGGATCGAGCCCATCGAGCCTCAGTATAACCTAAACGGCTTGGGTTCATGAAATTCTGGGGTCGGCGAGACATCGGTTCTGCCTCGTTCCACCGTCAACGAAAGCACTAACTGACGCCGACCTTGTAGCGGGGCCAGTGGGCGCGGGGGGTTTCGTGGTCGATGACGGGTTCGGCGTCGCACTCGACTTCGATGACTGTGGCGGGTTGGTCGGGAGCCTGCAAGGGAAGGCCGGTGAGGCGGAGGGCCCATTCGTCCTGGGTGAACTGGACGGGCTGGCCGGTCTTGAGGAGCCGCGCGGAGAGCGCTTTGGGCTTGAGGCCGCCGATGGCGATGACGGCCTCGGACTGGAAGAAGGTCAACCACTCGGCGGCGGGGGTGTGGCCGGGCCAGAACTGCTGGACGATGTAAAGTGTGTTGCCGCGGCGGGTGTAGTTGGCGTTGACGTTCCAACTGGCCTGGATGCGATCTGTGCCGTAGATGGCCTGGCCGTTGGTTGCGAGCCACTTGCCGACAGATTCGAGTACGGAGACTGACTCTTCAGGGATGGAGCCGTCGGGCTTGGGGCCGATGTTGAGCAGGTAGTTGCCGCCGCCACGGGCGCAGTTGGTGAGGTTGGAGACGATGGTCTTGGGAGTCTTCCAGGCGTCGTCGAAGCGGTTGAAGCCCCAGGAGTCGTTGAGAGTCATGCAGGATTCCCAGGCCTTGCCGCTCTTGTCGGCGCGAATCTCCTGCTCGGGCGTGGAGAAGTCGCCGGGGAGGCCGTTGCGGTTGTTGACGATGATGCCGGGCTGGAGCTCGAAGACCATCTTGTTCATGCGCTCGGACTCCCACTCGGCGGCGGTTAGAGGCCAGTCGACGTCGTACCAGAGGATGTCGATCTTGCCGTAGTTGGTCATGAGCTCGCGGATGAGTCCGTGGGTGTAGTCGACAAAGCGGCGGCGGGCGGCGGGGTCGGTTTTGCAGATTGCGCCGTCGGGGTGGTGCCAATCCATGAGCGAGTAGTAGAAGCCGACGCGGAGACCTTCGGCGCGGGCGGCGTCGACGAACTCGCGGATGAGATCGCGGCCGGGGCCTTGTTTTGGCGCGCAGTAGTCGGTGAGCTTGGTGTCCCAGTGGCAGAAGCCCTCGTGGTGCTTGGTGGTCATCACCATGTACTTCTGGCCGGCGGCCTTGGCGAGGCGTGCCCAGTCGCGAGCGGCGTTTGGCCTGGGCTTGAAGTGTTTGGCGAGAATTTCGTACTGGGGAATGGGAATGCCTTCGACCTCCTTGGCCCACTCCATTTGGCCGATGATGGAATAGAGGCCCCAGTGGATGAACATGCCGAATTTTGCCTGATGCCACCAGGCCATGCGCTGCTGGCGCGTGGCGGCGAGGGGATCGGCGGGCGGAGTTTGAGCGGCTGGGGCAGCCTGAGAGTCTAGTGCTTTAGAGTTGGGAGCTGCGAGGGCGAGGGTGCTTGCGGCGCCGAGCTGTTTAAGAAAAGAGCGGCGGGACGAATCGGACCAAAGCATGAGGGCTTCTCCTTGGGAGTGACCAAACCTGGCGGGCCTGCGCAGAGGTGACGCGCGAATGCCGGTTTTCGAACGCGTAGAACTATAGCGGAGTTGGGGCATTGCATGCAGCGACTGCACTTCGCGCGCGGAACTGGATTACTCCGGGGCAATGTCTGCGCATGGCAGGGCGAGAGATAACCGCACGGCGCGATACACGCGGCTTTAGACTGAGGATGGTGGTCTGCCACCCATTCCACGATGGGACTGTGGAAAGGATGGGGCACCCGGCGCAGACAGACGGGTTTGTGGGACGAGTCAGGCTGGCAGGCTCAAGGAAGTGGAGCGGAGGGGCGCGCATGAAGGCTCGGTTTCAATTTGGCAAGGGCGGGTTGGAGGTGGCGGTTCCTGAGGGGTTCAGGACGCGCGTGCTTCACTCGAAGACCGGCGCTCCGCTGGAGGATGAAGCGGCGGCGCTGGGGCGGGCATTGGACGATCCCATTGGGTGCGCGCCACTAAGCGAGATGGCGAAGGGCAAGCGGACGGCGGCGATCAGCGTTTGCGACATCACGCGGCCTGCGCCGAACCGGGTGACGCTGCCGCCGCTGCTCGAACGGCTGCACGCTGCAGGGATTCCGGAAGAAGGCGTGACGATCCTGATTGCGACGGGGCTGCACAGGGCGGCGACGGCGGACGAAGTGAAGACGATCGTCGGGCCGGAGGTCGCGAGCCGCTACCGGGTGGTGAGCCACGATGCAAAGGCGCTGAGCGCGCACCGGTACCTGGGAACGACAAGCGGGGGGACGACGGGCAGGGGCACGCCGGTGTACATTGACGAGCGGTTCATGGCGGCGGATCTGCACATCACGCTGGGGTTTATTGAGCAGCACCTGATGCTGGGGTTCAGCGGCGGGCGCAAGCTGATTGCTCCGGGACTGGCGGCGCAGGAGACGATCAAGGTGCTGCACTCGCCGCGCTTCATGCGCGAGACGCTGGCGACAGAGGGATCGATCGAGGGCAATCCGCTGCACGCGGAGCTGCTGGAGATTGCGCGGATGGCGCGGCACGATTTTGCGCTGGACGTGACGCTGACGCAGGAGAGGCGCATCTCGGGCGTGTTTGCGGGCGATGCGGTAAAGGCGCATGCGGCGGGCGTGAGGTTTGTGGAAGAAAGCTGCCTGGAGCGGCTCGATGAGCCCGTGGACGCAGTGATCACGAGCTCGGCGGGGTATCCGCTGGACCTGACGTTTTATCAGTGCGTGAAGGGGATTACGGCGGCACAGCACATGGTGAAGCCGAGAGGGCGGATTCTGGTGGTGGCGGAGTGCGCGGAGGGCGTGGGGTCGGCGGAGTTTGCGCGCAGGTTGAAGGGACTGCGGGATTTCGACGGGTTTCTGGAGGAGATTCAGACGGCGCCGGTGGAGGTGGACCAGTGGCAACTGGAAAAGCTGGCGCTGGTGGGGCGAAAGTATGAGCTCTTTTTCTGCACGCCGGGGGTGAAGAGCGACGACCTTGGATTCCTGGAAGACCGCTGGTTTGGCTCGATCGACGAAGCGGTAAACGCGACGCTTGAGGGGCTGCCGGCTGGGGCGCGCGTAGCGCTGGTGCCGGACGGGCCGTATACGTTTGCGAGGGCGGAGCAAGCGGTAGGCGTATAGCCGCGCTTCGCGCACTGAGTCAGCACCGGGCAGCGTCGTATCCCGGCACTGCGTGCGGCAGCCGCGCTTTGCGCGCTGAGGCAGTGTCGTATCCCACCCATTCCGCAAACGGACGCGGAATGGATGGGGCACGGAGCATCATTGTCTCGGGGTCGAATCAGAAGCGGGTCCAGTGAGCTTTAGTGGTGTTTGCCGCCGCCGCCCGAGTGACCGTGGCCGCCGCCGCCCGAGTGGCCGCCGCCAGACATTTTGGGAGCATGGTAGCTGGGCGCTTTGGGGGCGTGGTAGCTTTCGCCGCCATGACCGCCAGTGAAGTGGGATCCGCCGGAGGATTCACGGCCGGAATAGCCATAACTGGGAGCGGATTGCTGGAAGCCACGCGATGCGGGGGCTGAGTAGGCGCGTTCGTTTGCGAAGGATTGCTGTCCGCGATAGCCGCCCGAGTTGTAGCCGGGATTCGCGTAGGTTTGGGACCGGCTGTATTGTTGCTGCGGGGCGGAGTACTGCTGACGCATGGGCTCGGCTTGGCGAGCGTAGGCGTAGTTTTCCGAGCGGTTGCCGGCATAGGACTGGCCACGCGCGCTGCCGTAGTTCTCATTTCCGCGATAGGTGGAGCCTTCATTGCCGAAGGCACGTCCGCCATTTTCGCGGCCGAGCTGCTGGCCTGCATAACCATTGGAGGATCGTGCGTAGCCTGACTCTCCGCGGGCGTTTCCGGAGTAGCTTCCCGCGGAGCCGCGGCTGAGGGGCATGGAGCGTCCACCGGCGTAGTTGTTGCCGCTGCCGCCGTGATATCCGCCATGGTAGCCGCCCCAATGGGCGACGGAGGTGGAGTGGGAGTAGTAGGGGGCGTGGTTGAAGTTGATGCCGCCGCCGTGCCAGTTGAGTCCCCAGCCAAGCCAGCCAAAGGCGGCGTGGAAGAACGCACCCAGTGCAATGCCAACGCCAAAGACCAGGCCCGTACCGACAGCGGCGATGGCGTGGCCAAAGGCATCAAGGGCATAGAAGCCGGGATAGGGATCAATGGGCGCGCCGTATGCGGACCAGGGATTGTAGTTGGGCACATAGACGACTTGAGGATTGGTCGGGGCGAGCTGGATGTAGCCCTGGTCTGAGGTGACCTGCTGCTGTGGCGTGCTGCGCAGGGTTCCGGCGTTCTCGGCACGCTGGCGAAGGACCTGGATCGTGGAGAGGACGTCCTGAGGCTGGTTGTAATAGGCGTTGCCGAGGTCGGTGGTCCACTGCAGGTCGCGGTCCAGCATGGCAAGGACCTGGGGGAATGCGGTGAGCGCTTTCACGCTGGGGTCCCAAGTGGACTGAGAGTCGGCGGCAGCTGCGACCTGGTCGGGCGAAACGCGTCCCATGGACTGGAGCCAGTGGTCGGCGGCGACAACCTGTGCAGGATAAGTGGAGGCTGCAAGGATCTGGGCGACGAGCGCGTCAGGATAGAGAGCGATGGGGGCAACGAGCTGCTCGAGCTGCTGGGAGGCGAAGCCCTGGTCAGGCTGCTGATTGAAGTCGGGGGATTGGCCGGGGCCAGGCTGGCTGGGATAGGCGGGCTGGTCCGCATAGTCTTGATTGCCCTGCGGCGGGGGAGCCTGCTGCGGGTACTGTTGCTGGCCGTAAGGCTGACCCTGGTAGGCGGGCTGCTGAGGCGCGTAGGAGGGGTCGGGCTGGGAATAGGGGTTCGGCTGGGCGTAGGTATTGGGCTGCCCGTATTGATAGGGGCTGGGCTTCTGGGGATACTGCTGTTGCGCGAGGGCGTCGATCTGGGCCAATGGGAGCAAGAGCGCGGCCATGCCGAGCGCGACGGCGCGCTGAGAAATAAGACGCAGACGTTGCCGAGTTTCGCGGCTGGTGAGGAGCGAGAGCGAAGCGGAGCGGGGAGCAGTCGAACGGGATTTCATATTCCCTCACAGCGGCCTTCGAGGAGCCGCCTTCTATCCATGGCCCGACGCAGGAGGCAGCAGTGCGGCCTTCCTGCAACTGGTTCGTTCTCAGGGGTGCGGAAGGTGCCAGCCCGCAGGAGTCCGGAGAACGGTTAGTTAGGGTAGACACGGGGTTGTGGGTTTAGTTGCGAAAAAACCTGGGTGAGCGGCGAAATTTAGGGTCCGAACTGCGCCTCGGTCGATGATCATTGCCGAGTTTTCAGTCGCAGTCGACGATGGCGACCGGGTTATTCGCGCCAGCCTGCCTGTCTTGTGCCGGATTTGGCCGCAGTACGCGCTGGCGAGCTGTGGCGGGAGCGACGTCGTGTACACGGTGCCGGGAGCCAGGGCTTGGAAGAACGGGCGGGGTTTATGATCGGAGAGGCGAGTGCGCCCGAATGACCGCATGGGATGGCGAACGCGGGAAGAGCAGGTCCTTCGATTCTCCACCCCAGCGACGAAGACCTGTCGCTGGGGACCCCGGCTCCGGTCGGCACGGCGACCTTCGCTCCTTATGAACAAGCCGCTGGAGACACGGGAAAGATGGACAAAAACAGCAGGTTAGCGCGCGTCAGCGAGTCAGCAAGTCAGCCCGGGGTTTATCGGTGAGCGCGACCCGCGGCGGCGAGTGAGGCTGTTCGAGATGACAGGAATTTGAGGGTAAGGATGCGAGCGAAGTCAGCGGTAGTACTGGGCGCCCAGTGGGGCGACGAGGGCAAGGGCAAGATAGTGGACGTGCTGAGCGAGCGGTTCAGCGCGGTGGCGCGGTATGCGGGCGGGCACAACGCCGGGCATACGGTGATCGCCAACGGACAGAAGATGGTGCTGCAACTGATTCCGTGCGGCATTCTGCGCGCCGGATGCAAGAACGTGATCGGCAATGGCGTGGTGCTGGACCCGATCTTTCTGCTCGGCGAGGCACAGAAGTTGCGCGATGCCGGCATCGAAGTGGATGATCGGCTGTTTATCTCGAACCGGGCGCAGGTGATTCTTCCCTACCATCGGATGATTGAGCTGGCGGCAGAGAGCGCGCCGGGACGGCGGAAGATTGGGACGACGAGCAAAGGAATTGGGCCGGCGTACGAGGACAAGATGTCGCGCGGCGGGCTGCGCGTGGTGGACCTGATGCGCGCGGACCTGCTGAAGACACACATTGAGACGGCGTGCGCGGAGAAGAACGCCATTGCGCGAGCGTTGTTTGGAACGGATCCGCTGGACGCGAAGAAGATGTATGAAGAGTACGCGGCAGCGGCTGAAAAGATTCGGCCCCTGGTGGCGGACACGGGCAAACTGCTGGCGGATGTACTGGCGGCGGGCGGCAGCGTGATGTTTGAGGGAGCGCAGGGGACGATGCTGGACATCGACCATGGGACGTACCCGTTTGTGACGTCGTCTTCGGCGGCGGCGGGCGGCGCGTCGACCGGGACAGGGCTGGGGCCGACGGATATTGGAACCGTGATCTCGGTGACGAAGGCCTATGTGACGCGCGTGGGCGAGGGTCCGTTCCCAACCGAGGTGGGCGGGGAGCTGGGCGATCATCTACAGAAGCGGGGTAACGAGTTTGGCGCGGTAACGGGCCGGCGACGGCGCTGCGGCTGGCTGGACCTGCCACTGCTTCGCTATTCCAACCGTGTAAACGGCACGGAATGGCTGGTGGTGACCAAGCTGGACGTGCTGGATGAATTGGCGGAGATCCCCATCTGCACCGGCTACCGGATCGACGGCAAGCTGACCGACGAGGTTCCGGCCGACGTGGCCGGCCTGCAGAAGATTGAGCCTGTCTACAGCAGCCTGAAGGGTTGGCAGGAGAAGACCGAGGGAATTACGGAGTTTGAGAAGCTGCCCAGGGCGGCGCAGGAGTATCTGCGCTTTCAGGAGCGGGAGAGCGGCGCGAAGATCGGAATGGTCTCCATCGGGCCGGACCGGGAACAGACGATGTTTCTGCCGGAGTTTGAAGCGGCTCTCAAGAGCATTTGCGGTTAGACCAGAACGCAGACGAATTGAGAGTGGGGCCGGCCTGGATAGGGCCGGCGCAAGAGAGAGAAGCGACGTCCATGGTGAGTTTTCTGGTTCGGTTGAAGTTTGCGCAGGAAGATCGTGCCGAATCGGCAGAGGCGGTACAGCGTCTTGCGGAGGCTTCGCGCAATGAGCCGGGGTGCGTGAGCTATGTTCCGCACCACTCCGAAGAGGATTTGGACACCGTTGTGATCTACGAGCAATATGTGGACGAGAATGCTCTGAAGGCGCATCGGGAGAGCGAACACTTCAAGAAGTATGCGGTGGGCGTCCTCTACCAGGCGATGCGGGAGCGCGCGGTGGAGAACCTTATCGCTCTCGCCTGATGGCTGTCATTTGACCGGCTAAAAGCATCAAAAGAGAGAGCTGGAATCGGGCAGGTGGCGCATTCCAGGCCGCGATCAAACGGGAGGGGGCGATGCGGCGCTCAAAACCGATTGACCGGGATGACTTTTCGAGGCTACTATCCCTTACGCCTATGCCGGGATACCCGAGGAAGTGCCCAAAGCGAACACGTGAGTACCAGGTGGCGGCGGTTGCCGGGGTTTTGCTTTGCTTTGGGATGCCGGCGCTTGCCGGAAACGGCGGCAGCCGACCGGCGCCGTGGATGGCCGTCGATGCGCAGCAGATGCCAAAGGCGCAGCAGCACAGCAGCCGGCATGAAATCGACCAGCTTGAGGATGCCTGGCGAAACGCGATTCTGAAGTCGAACATCGCAGCGATGGATCGCCTGCTGGCAGAGGACTACCTGGCCATTACATCCTCAGGGCTGGTGCAGACGAAGGCACAAACGCTGGCTAACCTGAAGTCGGGACGCATGCACATGGCGTCTTTGAACGTCTCAGACCGGAAAGTCAGATTCTATGGAAGGACCGCGGTTGTGACGTCGCTTGCCACTGTGCAGGCAACGACGAGCGAGGGAGACATCTCAGGGAACTATCGCTACACGCGGGTATACGTGCGCGACGCGACCGGCACCTGGAAGATCGTGAGTTTTGAGGCGAGCAAGATTCGCGAGCCCAGCGAACACAAGTGACAACAATTCCGAGTCAGGGCGGTCGAACCGGGGCGGATTGGGATCTTCAGGATTCCCAATTACTGTAGTTAATCCTTATAGTTACCATCGAAATACCTGCGCAGACGCTCGCCCTCTCACCGATCCAGCCCTGTTTTATGATTGGGACAATCGGGCCTGCCAATTCGGGATGGAGCCTTGCTGCGCTCCGCTCCACGGAACCCATCCAGCCAAGCAAGGAGCGACTCAAACTGGGTCTCCAGCGACGGGGTTTCCAGATGGGATCGAAGCGCGAAGCCGGGCTGCATAAACGCGGGGACAAAACGAATGGGATCGAATCATAGGTCGACGCTGAAGTTCTTCTCGCTCTTGTTTCTTCTGCCAGGACTGGCAGGCCTGATTGGCTCGGCAATGATCTCTCTCAACTATGGGAATACGCTGCCGAAATGGCCGGTACCGGAGCAGTCGCGCACAGTGCCTCGCAGCATCAACGGACAGGTGGTCTACCAGACCGAGGAAGAAGACCGGCGCCTGAACGAGATTGAGTTCGCCTCGGTTGGAGTCTTCATTGTGGGCGCAACGCTGGGGCTGGTCTACCTGGCCAAGTGGGGCATGGCGCGGGCCATTTCGTCAGACGATGAAGACGCCGCCAACGAGGCATAGAAGCCGGCGAAACACCGTCCACTAGAATGAATGGATGCCGGAGCTGCCCGAGGTAGAGACGATTGCGCGCGGCGTGCATGAGCGAGTGCGCGGGGACCGCATCACAGAAACCTGGTTCAGCACGCACAAAGAACCCTTTAAAACGCCAGCCTCAACGCAAGCCAAAGGCCTGTCTGGGCGGACGATCCTGAACGTGCATCGGACGGGCAAGCACATTGTTTGCGAATTGGGCGACGCGAGCGGGAACACGGTATCGGCCCAGTGGATTGTGCACCTGGGCATGACGGGGCGGCTGCTGGTGACGACTCCGGAAGGGCTGGTGGCGGCGCACACGCATGTGCGGCTGGGCCTGGAGAGCGGGCGGGAGATTCGGTTTGTGGACGCGCGGCGATTCGGACGGCTGGAGTTTCGCGAGCTGAGAAGAACAGAGGGATTCAACGCCGCGGGCCATGAGCCCATGACAATCGGAGCGGCGGCGTTTGCCGAGCTGTTCCGCGGTAGAAAGCTGGCCATCAAAGCGGCCTTGCTGAACCAGGGGCTGCTGAGCGGGGTGGGGAACATTTACGCGGATGAGAGCTTGTTCCAGGCGGGCATCCGGCCACGCAGGCGAGCCGGAAGGCTCACGCGGGACGAGTTGGAACGACTGCGGCTGGCGCTTCAGGCAGTGCTCGCCCACGCGATCCGGCTGGGGGGCTCCTCGGTGAGCGACTACGTGGACGCAGATGGGGTGAGGGGGTTCTTTCAACTGGAGCACTGCGTCTACCTGCGGACGGGGCTGCCCTGCCGGCAGTGCGGGACGCCCATCAAGCGGATTCTGGTCGCAGGCCGGGGCACACACTATTGCCCGAATTGCCAGGGTTAAGAACGCAGATCTACAGTTTTCGGGATAAAGAGAACCTTACAGCTACCAGAAATCAGAAAAGGAGCACCCTGTTTGCATCGTAAGTGATTGAAGTTAAATAGGTTCATGAACGGTATCCGGATTGCTACAAAGAGGGTGCCAGTGATGAACAGGCTGCTGGAAAGAAATCCGGCCAGCCCAGAAAAAAGGCAGAGACCCGGCAAGAGCATCCGCCAAGAAGCGGCCCTGAAAAAGGGGAAGACCGGTCGGGGGACTCTGCGGTAGGCACGGTGGACAAAACCACCGGCCAGACATAAGCTGGGAGGCCAGTGACCAGCGCAGGAAAGCAGGCGCCACTCCGACGGAGTGGCGTTTGTGCTTTAGTCCCACGCTCCAGCGCGGCCCAAACGGACTCTTAGATATGACCTCGGGATCAACCTCGGTTGTGGAGATACTTGCCAGCCGGGGCGGTTGGCTGTAGTATCGGAGATGCCTATCAAGCGGCTGACGCGAGCCACCCGAACCGGGCAGAGCGCGCTCGCCGCAGAGCAAGGACCTTCAGCCGCAATCAATATCTCGCAGGGAACCCGCGGCGGAGACTCCCAATAGGAAAAGCAATACCCGAGGAACACGCTGATCGCACCGGATCGCAACCGAGATTGACAGAGCCGTTTGGATTGGCCCGTGGATTTTGCGCGGTCGCCGGCGACGGAGCAATTCAGCCGGAAGTCAAGACGTACTGGGAAATCAAGGCTTACGGGGTCGAAGCAGAGCGGAGCTTCGGAAGAGGAAAAAGGGGAATTGAGATTGTGACCGAGCTGGAGTCCGGCGGACTTTCGCATGAGCCGGGCACGAGCATCAGGAACAGAGTGAGCCGGCAGCGGGAAAGCAGGCAGCTGGACACGAAGGCAGAAGAAACCAACCCAATGCAGCAAAAAGCAGACAGCCAGGAAGTAAACGCATGACGACAGATTCGACGCAGCCCCAGATGGAAGTGGGGCCCGCACCGGCCAACGGGCCGGGGCAGTCGCAGGGACATCGGCGCCGGCGGCGCCGGCGCAAGAACAAGGGCAGCCAGGGACCCGCGGCCCAGACGCAACAGCCGCAGCCCCAGGCACAGTCACCCGCACCAGCCTCGCCCCAGGCCCCGCCCCCGCAGCAGCCCAAAGCACATCACAGTCAGGGCGGCGGCCAGGGACGCAAGAAGAAGAAGTTCTTCCAGAAGGCGTCCACTCCACGGCCGGAGCCGGGCAACAGCATCTCTTACTCGCCCGGGAATGGTTCAGGCGGCGGGGGCAAGCGGAAGATGCGGCAGAAGGGTCCGCGGGAGTTTGTTGGACCCATGGACCACAGCTATCGCGAGCTGAACGGCAACGTCGCCGACGGCCCTCCCTCGACGATTCAAATCTCAAGCAACGGTCACAACGGGTACTACCAACAGGATCCTTATTTCGCGCCGTTCGTCTCGCCCGTGCGCGAAGATGCTCCGACGAAGATACTGTGCTTCATCGACGATCTCTTCTTCCAGGCCAAGATCAACGAAACCTCGAAGAAGCTGGGCGTGAAGGTGGAATTCCTGAAGGGAGACAAGGATTCCGTGGCGCGGATCACCGACGCTCCGGAAGAGCAATGGCCGACGCTGGTTGTGTTTGATCTGAACAACCTGAATGCGAAGCCGTTGACGCTGATTCCGAAGTTCAAGGCGAAGTTCAAGAAGGCGACATCGATTGTGGGTTTCCTGAACCATTTGCAGGGAGACTTGAAGTTGAAGGCAGTGGAGGCCGGGTGCGACACAGTGATGCCGCGATCGGCGTTTTCGCAGAGCCTGCCGAACCTGTTGCGCCGCTACGGAATGGAAGAGGAAGAAGACAACTACCCGCAGCCGGTTTGAGTGCAGGGTATAGGGTCTGGTGGTTCCGGGCAGGTTGAGGGCTTGATCTGAACTGGCAGTTGATTGAGAAAAAGAACGAAGGGCGCTCTCGCATTGAGGGCGCCTTTTGTTTTGTGTTGAAGGTGAATCTGCCTTACGCGGGAGGAAATCCCTAGCCGGGGGGCCAGTGGTGAGGACGGCCTCCGAGTAGATGGAGGTGAAGATGATCGACTGTCTGGCCGCCGTCTTCGCCGGTGTTGATGACTACGCGATAGCCCTTGCCGAGGCCTTTGTCGCGGGCAATCGCGGCGGCTGTATTCAGGAGATGGCCGAGCAGGTCGCGGTCGTCAGCGGTTGTGTCGTCGAGCGAGGCGAAGTGTTCACGGGGAATGATGAGAATGTGGACAGGCGAGACCGGATGAATGTCGGAGAAGGCGTAGCAGAGCTCGTCCTGGTAGACGGCAGTGGAGGGAATGGAACCTTCGGCGATCTTGCAGAAGATGCAGGACACGGCGTGACCTCGCGGGCGAGACCAGTGTACAACCGCGCGGTTGAGTGGGGAACGCGTTCCGGGCTATTGTTGGAGGAGTTTGGGCGGAAGCGGAATCGCAGAGATTTCGGGAGGCATAAGCGATGAAGGCAGCTGTCGTGAGCAGGTTTGATGCGCCGCCGCGCTATGCGGAATTCGAGGATCCTGTCGCAGGCGATGGTGAGGTGCTGGTGGAGGTAAGTGCGGCGGGATTCCACCGGATCGTAAAAGCGTTGGCGAGCGGGAGCCACTACGGAAGCACAGGCGTGTTGCCCATGATTCCGGGAGTGGATGGAGTGGGGCGGCTCGAAGATGGGACACGGGTTTACTTCGGGAAGGTGAGAGACCCGTTTGGCACGATGGCCGAGCGGTGCGTGACGACGCGTCGGATGTGCATGGATTTGCCTGACAATCTGGACGATGCGACCATTGCCGCGATGATGAATCCGGGGATGAGTTCTTGGGCAGCGCTGAGGGAGCGCGTAGATTTCCAGGCCGGAGAGGCCGTGCTGATTCTGGGCGCGACGGGGGTTGCGGGGCAGCTTGCCGTGCAGATCGCAAGGAGATTGGGAGCACGGAGGGTAGCCGCAGCGGGAAGGAACGAGGCCGCGCTGAAGGAGCTCGAGCAATTGGGCGCGGATGCAGTTATTCGGCTGGGTCCGGAACGCGGGACTCTTGTGAGCCTGCTGCGTGAAGAGATAAGGGAACACAAGACAGATGTGGTGCTCGATTATGTGTGGGGCGAACCGGCAGAGATGGTGCTTGAGGCGATCGCAGAAAAGGGGCTGAGCCATGCAGCAACGCGGATTCGCTATGTGCAGATCGGCAACAGCGCGGGACCGACGATTACCTTGCCGGCAGCAACGCTGCGAAGTACAGGGCTGGAGCTGTTAGGGAGCGGGTTTGGCAGTGTGTCGATGGAGAGGATTTTTGCCTCGCTGGCGGAGTTTCTGAAAGAAGCGGCGCGAAAGCCGTTTGAGTGGAAGGCGAAGAGCGTTCCTTTGAGCGAAGTGGAGAGCGCGTGGAATGCATCGAACGAGGGCGAGCGGCTGGTGTTCAGGCCTTGAGATTCGTTGGTGCGGAGCGCTGGTAGGATGCTGCTATGAGCGCCGTGGAACATCCTCCCAAGTGGAAGACGCTGCTGGCGTTCGGATTCATCTACTTCGTGTGGGGATCGACGTACCTGGCGATTCGCGTGGGGGTGCACGAGGTTCCGCCGCTGATGCTTGCAGGGATGCGGTTCTTCGCGGCGGGCGCGGCGGTCTACGGATGGACGAGGATGCGGGGCGAGCGTGCTCCGAGCGCGGGTGAGTGGATTTCGGCATGCGTGCTGGCGTTTCTGATTTTTGTGTGCGACTACGGGCTGCTGTTCTGGGCGGAGATTCGCGTGCCGTCGGGAATCGCCGCGGTGATGATGGCGACGATTCCAGTGTTCATTGCGCTGGGAGAGATTGTCTTCCTGGGGACGCAGAAGCTGACGGGGCGGCTGGCGATTGCGCTGGTAGTGGGGATTGGGGGCGTTGCGGTGCTGACGCTGCGCTCGCTGAATTTGAGCGGCATGCCGGTGGAACCGCTGGGAGCAGCAGCGCTGATTGTGGCATCGATCAGCTGGGCGGTTGGAACCGTGCTGATGCGGAAGCTGGAGCTGCCACCGTCGAAGGTGGTGAGCTCGGGAGCGCAGATGCTGGCCGGGGGCATCATGCTGTTTGCATTTTCAGCGGCGTTTGGAGAGTTTGGCAGGTTCGACGTGCGGCGCGTTTCAAGCGGCGCGTGGTGGGCGCTGGCTTACCTGGTGGTGGTCGGGTCCATCATCGGGTTCACGGCGTATGTGTGGCTGCTGCATCACCAGTCGCCGACGAAGGTGGGGACGTATGCGTATGTGAACCCGGTGGTGGCGGTGATTATTGGATACTTTCTGGGTGGCGAAGAGCTGGGGATGCGGACGGTGGTGGGGACAGCGCTGGTAATCGTGAGCGTGGTGATGATTACGACAGCGCGGAAGCCGGCGACGCCGGAGGTCGCGAAGTAGGGACGATCAAAGGCCGGACCAGGTTAGACGCGACTTCCCACCCTTCCGCGGGTCTTCTCTCCGAGGACCCGCGGAAGGATGGGGCACCCAGCTTACTTCATGAGGATGATGGAGAGTAACTGGCCATCAACTTCCTTGTCGGGGGCGTCGGCGTACTCGATCCTTGCCTTTGTGCCTTCGAGATTGTTGCAGAGATCGATGCTGCCGCTGGGAGTGTAGCCGAGAGCACTGATTTCGATTTTGAAGTAGTTGTTGTGGAAGACTGTGACTGTCTTGTTGGCGCCGACCAACTGCAACTCAAGGACGGAAGGATAGCCGCACTTGACCGAATGAATGACGCCCTGGAGGGTGTGGTGCGGGGCATTGGCGGCGGCGGCGGGGTGCGATGGAACCTTCGGGAGGTCAACGACAGTGTCCGGTTGCGAGGGCTGAGTGCCTGCGGCAGCGCCACCGCGGGCGACGGTGACCTGAGAGCCGGAAGACGGGGGCTGGCTGTCATCCCCCTCATCTCTGATGACAACCACGGGCTCGGAGGGCTGGGGTTCGCTGCCAGCACCCTGAAGAGTAATGACGCCTGCTGCCTCCTGACCTTTGTGCGCGTCAATGATCTGCTGAATCTGGGCGAGGCGGCCCTGGATCATCTGCTGCTGTGAAGGGCTCCTGAAGACCTTGAGGGCTTGGCGGAGGACGCTGGCGGCATCATCGTATTTGCCCTGCTCCATGAGGATGCCTGCGGCGTTGATGCGATAGCCCAACTGCGAGGGGTCGAGCTGGATAGCCTGGACGTTGAGGCGATGGGCCTCGTCGAGGTCCTTATGTTGCTGAGAGAGAACATGGGCCAGCATGTCGTAGCTGGGGGCGAATTGAGGGTTGAGGCGAATGGCGGAGCGGAGGCTCTTCTCGATGGCGTCGGGGTCTGTTTCGCCGAAGTGCTGAAGCGAGAGCTGCGCGAAATAGAAGTAGGCGAGGTAGTTGTCGGAGCCTAGGTTGACCGCTTCGCCGAGCCACTTGGCGGCGGTGGCGTGGTCGTTTTCGCGGAGGGCGAGAAAGCCGAGAGCCTCGCGCGCCTGCGTGTTCTTTGGGTCCGTAGCGAGGACCGATTCGGCAAGGGTCTTGGCTTCGCTCATGCGTCCGACGCCGACCAGGATGCCGGCGCGGGTAGCGTCGGCCTGTATTTGAGTGAGGGTTTGCACCTTGTAAGTGGATTCGTCGATGGGCGCGGCAGAACTGTTCAGGCCGAAGTTCCCGTATTGGCTTCTGCCAATGTAAGAAGAGAGCTGGGCCTGAAGGACTTTGAGGTCGCCGAAGGCCTTCTGGCCGGCGACAACCGGGTCTTCGTGGTTGCGGCAGAGCTGAAGGTAGGTTTGCAGGCGGTTCGTATTGTTCAGATGATCAGTTACAAAAAGGAAGTGGGTCAGAGCCCAGGATTCGGCATAAAAGACGCTTCCCTTTTCCTCTTCGTGGTAATAGGGCGATTTGTAGTCGACGCGAAAGAGGACGTCGAGGGGGATGATGCTGTTTTGGCGAAGGTAGAGGATATCGTCGGCGCTGGGCAGGCCGAGTTCCACGTCTTTGGAGTGAATCTCGGTGTTCTGAAGGAACATGGCGAGGCCCTCGTTAAGCCAGATGGGAATCCACGCCTGGTCGTTGCGGAACTGGAGGTGGGTGTACTCGTGGTAGATGGTTGCGTAGGGGTGCTCCTCGCTTTCGAGGTCGAGATTGAGCAGGATGTAGTTCTTGTCGGGCGTACGCAGGAAGAGGCCGGCGAGTTTCAACTGGCCGCGAGCCAGGTAAACGGCAGGCTCGAGGGCCTGAAATGTCTTATTGTCGGCCGCGGCAATGATGACGATGGGCTCGGGCGGATCGACGTTGGGACCAGGAAAGAGGGTTTGAAAGACCCAGCGGAAGCGCTCGAACTGATCGAGGATGTGGCGGGCCTGCTTTTCATAGGAATTGGTAATGACGATGAAGTGGGGGCTGGAGACGCTAAGCCACTTCTCGGACGCGAGACCGCGAGCCGCCGCCATGCCGAGAAGAACGCTGACTACGAGAGATCGCAGGCGCATCGGAATGGGGCCATTCTAGCAACAATCGGCGGAGACCATTGTGACGGGCGGGTTCAACTGGTGTGGTCGAGGACGATCTTCCAACCTCTAGGGCCGAGATGCCAGACGAGGGAGAAGATGCCATCGTCCTTTTTTGCTTCGCCATGGGTGGTGCGGTCGAGGTGGAAGTTGCCGGTGACGACGGCGTACTCGGCGGGCCCGCACGAGCCGGGAAGCAGGCGGACCTCGATGTTGGAGAAGGTGAGGTGGCCCATCTGTTCGGGGGAGGAGTAGCCCGTGCGATAGCGTTGGAGGATAGTGTCGTAGCCCCTGCGGACGGTGGCTCCGACGAAGGTTGTGTCGGGGGAGTTTTCGTAGGTCTGCATGAAGGCGGGGATGTCTCCGCGATTCCAGGCGTCGGCCTGAGCGAGGATTGCCGCTTGAATGACGGAGGCCTGTGCGGGGATGGGCGGCGCGGACTGAGACTGGGCGGCGAGAAGATCGATAGAGAGCAGCGGGGCGGCGGCGACGAGAGCGAGGATGAGGCGTTTCATGGGGACCTCCGGGACGGGCGCGATCTGGAACCAGCTTACAATTGCAGCATGACGGCCAATGCCGGGACTTTGCTTGCCTCGCCATCGGAGGCCTCACCTTTCAAAGTAGTGCACACGGTGTGTTCGCACGACTGCCCGGACTCGTGCGGCGTGCTGGTGACGGTGGATGGAACGGGGCGCGCGGTGAAAGTACAGGGCGATCCGGAGCATCCGGTGACGCAGGGCTTTTTGTGCGGGAAAGTGGCCAAGTATCTGGACCGTGTGTATGCGCCGGAGAGGTTGCTGTATCCGCTGAAGCGAAAGGCAGGAGTGGCGAAGGGGCCGCTCGTGCGCGGCGAAGAACATGAAGCATTTGAGCGGGTGAGCTGGGACGAAGCGCTGGACGCGATTGCCGCGCGGCTGAAGGCGGTGGCGGAGGAATTTGGGCCCGAGTCGATTTTGCCCTACAGCTACGCGGGGACGATTGGACAGCTGGGGTTCGGATCGATGGACCGGCGGTTTTTTCACCGGCTGGGGGCGTGCCAACTCGACCGCACCATTTGCTCAGAGGCCGGCGGTGAGGCGTGGAAGCTGGTTTACGGGAAGAAGCTGGGAACGCCGCCGGAAGACTACCGGCTGGCGAACCTGGTGCTGGCGTGGGGCGCGAACATCCACGGGAACAACGTGCACCTGTGGCCGATGATTGAGCAGGCGCGACGGACGGGCGCGCGGCTGATTGTGATCGACCCTTACCGGACGAGGACGGCAGCTCTGGCGGACTGGCATATCGCGATCAGGCCGGGGACGGATGGAGCGCTGGCGCTGGGCATGATGCAGGTGATCCTGAACGAGGGGCTGGAGGATCGGGCGTTCATCGCGGAACGAACGCATGGATTTGCGGCGCTGGCCGAGCGGGTGAAGGAGTACACGCCGGAGCGCGTGGCCGAGTGGACCGGGCTGACGGCGGGGGAGATTGAAGGGTTGGCGCGTGAGTACGCGACCACGTGGCCGACTGCGCTGCGGGTGAACTACGGACTGCAGCGGACGGAGTATGGCGGCGAGGCAGTGCGGACGATTGCGATGCTGCCGGCGCTGACGGGTGCGTGGAAACATCGCGGCGGGGGTGGGGGACTTTCGACGTCGGGAGCATTCCAGTGGGACGAGGATGAACTGCGGCGGCCGGACCTGGCGATGGCTTCGCCGCTTGGGAGGCTGGCGCGGACGGTGAATATGTGCGAGCTGGGCGAGGCGCTGGAAGTGCGAGGGTCTGGGGTCTCGGGTCCAGGGTCTGGGGGGAACGGTGGACCCGGGACTGAGGGACAAGGGGCTAGCAACGACCCGCCGGTGAAGGCGCTGTTTGTGTACAACTCGAACCCCGGTGCGGTGGCGCCGGACCAGAACGCGGTGAAGCGGGGGCTGGCACGGGAGGATTTGTTCACGGTGGTGCACGAGCAGTTTTTCAACGACACGACGGACTATGCGGATTACGTGTTGCCGGCAACGACGTTTCTTGAGCACACGGACATTCAGGGCGCGTACGGGCACTATTTTGTAGGGCTGTCGCAGCAGGCGATTGAGCCGCCGGGGGAGGCGCGATCGAATGTATGGCTGTTTGGGCAACTGGGGCAGCGGATGGGGTTTGAGGAGGCGTGCTTCAGGGATACGCCGGAAGAGATGGTGAAGCAGGCGCTCAAGATCGGGGCGGATGGGCGCTCGCAAAACGCGGGAATGGAGCACATCACGCTGGAGGATCTGAAGGAGCGGGGACATATTCCGCTCGCGTTTCATCGGAATCCGGAGAGCGATCCGTTTTTGCCGTTTACGACGGGGATGCTGGCGACACCTTCGGGGAAGATCGAGTTCGATTCGGAGGTGCTGAAGGCACAGGGGAAGGATGGGCTGCCTGGGTTCAAGCCCCCGACCGAATCGCGGTGGGGCGAGGATGCGAAGCGGTTTCCGCTGGAGTTTCTGAGCAGGAAGGCGGACAACTACATGAACTCAACCTTTGCCAACCTGGACGGACACCGGAAGATGGAAGCGCGGACGAATCAGCGGCTGGAGATGCATCCGGCGGACGCGGCGGCGCGGGGGATTGGCGAGGGCGATGCGGTGAGGATCTGGAATGACCGCGGGGAGATGCGGGTGACGGCGATGCTGAATGCGCACCTGCCGGCTGGTGTGGTGGCGGGCAGGCTGGACTGGGGAAAGATGAACGCGGAGGGGAACAACGTGAACGCGCTGACGAGCCAGCGGCTGACGGATATCGGGGCGGGGGCGACGTTTTATTCGACGCTTATCGAGGTTGCCAAGCTCTGATTTGTACAAAGAGCATTGACACTCGTTGGATTTCCGTCATAGATTCCTCTCTGTTCTTTCGGGGCAATGAAGCCGCGCCCGAAACCAGAACGGGTCAAAGGAGGAAAGAATTCAATGAGTAAACGTTTTCGCACCATCGCAATCGCAGCCGGCGCGCTCGCCCTCTGCGCAGTCACTTCCATGCCGGCAATGGCCTACTCATGGAGTTCG